>JAUVBC010000072.1 GCA_030591405.1 Candidatus Zixiibacteriota bacterium | reverse complement strand
CTCTTAAAAACTGCTTGACTAAAGGGGAGCAGTACAGGATCCCTGCGATCCCGTCGGAAATTGTGATTGGTATAAACTACTAAAATTATATATTGGATATTGTTATCAGCGGCAGAAGTAATAACTAATATTGCAATTGCCGCCCTGGAATTAAGGGGGGAAGAATTATAGAATGGAGTTGGCAGGATGGGAAAAAACGAAAAATCGGAAAAGAGTCTTAGATCAAAACAGCTGAAAGAATGGTGGATCGATAAAATATTAGCTACGAGCCCGATTACAATGTTTGCCTTTGGTGTTCTTGCATGTTGGGCGATATATTCAGGTCTATTACAGCCTGCAATAAATGAGGGATATCTTATACAGATTAATAATGTTGCAGAAAAAAACAATAAATTAGAGGCCACAATTCTAAATTATGAGAGTCAGCAATTAATCCTTAAAGACAGTATCAAAAATCTTACTGCGCTCGGTAAATATTTGAAATCCTACAATATAAAAGATAATGAGCATGTATCAATTTTGGGGAATAATTTAAGCATTGAATATAGAGTGAGTTCAATCGATCATGGCTATATTGATATCAATATCGATACTTGTTTATATTCTGTAAATGTTTTAGATGATGCCAAGGATAATCAACGGTCGCATAATTGTTATATTTATTTGTTAAATATACGTGTAGATGAAGGCACGTTAATTCCAGTGGTTATTTTTGAAAAAGATTATCTACTTCATTTTACTAAGATTCATAAAGATTCAACGGCAGTTATGGAATTGTTTTTGGTAAATTATTAAGAATTAAATTAAGGACCCGAAATATAATTCCGGGCCCTTCGGAAAGTAAAGTAGGGCGGGATCCCTGTGATCCCGCCATTATTCTCCTCTAATCACTTTCCCCACCAAATCACTGTTGATTCATATCCGCACCGCTGTGTATATGTATGATTATGGAATAATTAATTACAATTTAACTACACATTTATCGTGCGAAAACCCGTTTTTGACGAAACGAACCCATTTTGAAATGACATTGCATGAAAAAAATAAAAAACGACGGAACGAAGCCATTTTTGGGACAATATATTATTGTGGTCTGCAGACGTCCCCGTCTGCAGACAAGAAACACGGCAGACGAGGACATCTGCCGCGCACATTGGTGGCATGTTTTGCAGCCACAAAAAACGGAAAAGCACCTGTCCTTCGAAGGAGGGAACCCATTTTGCTGTAACGAAAGATGGTGAAACCACTTATAAAGAATTTTATGGATCGTTTTGGGATCTCGGTACAAAATTTTGTAGTAAAATTGTCGAAACCGCAATGGACTTCGATCTAAAGGAAAAAATATTAGTTTTATCTTGCAACTATGAGTATAAACCGTTATAGAAATGGCGAGATAAAAAATATTGCAATACTCCAAGTTGGTAGTTTGAGTTAAAAATAAAATGATTACGGTCTACAAAACAGAAATTCACTTTTCCTTCGCTTCGGCCAATTCATTCGAACACTATGATAACCATGGAATTACAGGAGAACCAGATGTTTGCCTTGTCGGGAACAATCGGCCATAATCTACGGCCAATTGCGGTTTTCCTGATACTATTATTATCAATAATTGTCTTCGTACCTTCCGAACTTTACAGCCAAACAGGTCATAATCAGGTTAAGCTGATCTGGACAGCAAGCGGTGATGATAATTTTCTTGGTCAGGCATCGTATTATGATGTCCGCTATTCAACCGAACCGGTTGGAACCGATACTGCCTTTTGGTGGCAATCAGCCATGCAGGCACAAAATCTGCCGACGCCATCAATGGCGGGAAGAAAAGATTCCTGCATTTTTGAGAATTTGTTAATTGATCGACATTATTATTTTGCAATCAGGGTAGCCGACGAAGTTTACAACTGGTCCAATATTGTTAATATCGCCGAAATCCCCAAAGTCTCCTGCGCTGATGTTAACGGCGACCTATCTTTTGATAATATCGATTTGGCTTATCTGTTATCTTTTCTTTATGGTGATGGACCGCCGCCGGCGTATCCGGGGGGCGGTGATGTTGATAATTCCGGTAACATCAATGTTGCCGATGCCATGTATATAATTAATTATTATCATAATTCCGGTCCCCCGCCCGATTGTGAAAACTAAATTATCTACAAATTACGTCTATTTCTCTGACATAATTAGAATTCAAAACAATTTGTATCTTAACAGTCTTTTTTCTTGCATTATATAAAACAATTTTATATAAAAGAAGCAGATGAAACATGTGAATTAATTAACAAGGCAGCCCCCAACTTAGTACCTGCCGGAGAAGAAACAAAGAGACTAAACATATAGGAACGAGACCCACCCGCTTGTTCATACCAACGTAAGACATCGACTTAATCAATTTTCCCGCCCAAAACTTTAAGATCGATGAACTACAGGAGCACAAATGTCTGTGATAATCAACAGTAACAGTCCCTGGCCCATTACGGCCAAAAATCATTACTCATGGTTTTCATTTTTAATTTTATTTTTCTTTCTGTTTTTGCACGGGCAGGAAAGTCCGCTGGCCGGGAATGATGCCGAACTTATCTGGACCGCACCCGGGGATGATTTTACCTGGGGGCAGGCCAATAGGTATGACATCAGGTTTTCATCGGTGCCAATCGGTTCAGATACCACCAACTGGTGGAATTATGCCCAAAGTATTGAATCTGTACCATATCCCTCCCCGGCCGGGTTCAAGGATAGCTGTGTGATTGCAAATTTATCAATTGATAATCACATATACATTGCCATCAGAACCGCCGATGAAACAGATAACTGGTCCGATATCTCAAATATTGCCAAAATACCTTCAACATCATGTATCGACTTTACTCAGGATGGCGCGGTTAATATTCTTGACGCTCTTTATCTGCTCAATTGTATATACAAAGATGGCCCGCCAATACCAAATGGAAGCATTAGCGATACCAACAATTCCGGCGATACAAATATTCTTGACGCATTATTTATAATTAACTTTTGTTTAAAAAGCGGCCCGCCACCCGATTGCGGAGATTGAAATATCTGTTCTTGTCGAATAATTTAAAAAGGCGGCTCAAAAGAGCCACCTTTTTAAAAGCTATTTTATATTTAGTTAGATAAGAGTTATTTAAAGAATTTTTTCAACTTCACTCTTAAAATATTCATAAGAGCGGGCACCGATGGCGCGCGAGGTTTCATTGCCGTCTTTATCGAGAAAGATTGTTACCGGAATACCGGTTCCGATACTATATGACATCGCTGATTCTCTGTTAGCAATAAGCATCACCCAATCAATTCCAGAATCTTTGGCAAACTTGCGAACCTTTTCAGGGGTATCATTAACCGCCAGACCAATAATCTCCAATCCCTGTGATTTATATTCAGTGTATATCTTCTTTAAATCTGGAAGTTCCTTGCGGCAAGGAGGACACCATGTTCCCCAAAAATTAAGAATTAGCGGTTTCCCTTTATATTGCTCCGAAGTATGGAAATTTCCGTCAATATCGAGAGCCATAAATTTGGCACCGGTTCCGGCGGAAGTCTGAGTTTTTGCCATTGGTTTAGTGTTATCGGTTGAGGTTTTCTCATCCGATGACGAGCAGGACACCAAAAAGGCAATTGTCATAAACAATGCAGTCAAAGTTAATAAATATCTTTTCATAAAATTTTCTCCGCAATTAGAACTTGCCCTTACGGCCTCCTTTTTTCAAATACTCATCATATTTCATCTTATCACTCATCTCATTTTTGATATAAAACAGTATATCCAGTAGTCTATCGGTATCCTGATAACCGCTCAGAGGACCGATTCTTGAGGCATCTGATTTCAGGAACCAATAGGTAGGATAACCTCTTACTCCATATTCGCTCTTGGAGAGATTTCGCTCCGTAATTTTATAACCATCAATATCAAGCTCCAGATTCGATTCACAATCAACCTTGATACTGATAAAATCACCATTGAGAGCTTTGATTACTTTGGTTTCCTTAAAAGTTGTCCGATTCATTTTCTTGCAATAGCCACACCATGAGGTTGTGAAATTGATCATCATCGGTCGCCCGGTTTCTTTGGCAAGCTTGATTCCCTCATCGTAGTGATACCACCTGATTTCATTGGAATCAACGACCGTAGTCTGTTTTACTTTGTCTTTTTCTTTTGTTTCTGTATTCTCGCCGGCCGAAACAAGCAGAGCCAAAACAAGTAGTGAGCCAATAATAATTTTCTTCATAAAATCACCGTTGCATATTTTCCTTCAATTTACAGTATTTAAACCGCCAAGTCAAAAAAAGGTTTCCGAATAAATCAGTGCTGCTGTAAATAAACAGCCGATTCACCGAGTATTTCTTTAAGATTTATCATCAATTGATTCTGGGGAGAGACCAAAAACCTCTTTGATTTAATTAAATACACTTTACCATTTTTTCTTGCCTCAAAAACAACCGGTGTTTTTCCAATATTTTTCCCCAATTGATCCTGAACGGCACTTAGCTTATTTTCGGCCATTTCGGCCTCTATCTTTATGACCAGTCGGCAGTTAAACCGTTCACACAGATTATCCAGCGGGAAAAGATCGCTGGCAATCACTTTGGGGGCCTCACCCTCGCGGGTCGAAACACGTCCGGTCACCATCACAATATTATCCGGGCTTATAAAATCTTTGCCTTTTTCGAAACAGTCTGAGAAAATAATCGCCTCAGCCGAACCCTTAAAATCTTCGATTGTGGCAAAAGCCATCTGATTGCCCCGCTTATCGTTCATCAGTTTCAGCGATGATATAATACCGCCAAAACGGACCTCACGGCCATCGAGGACATTTGCTATTTTTTCAGTATCGGCGGTGCCAAAATTTCCAATCTCAGAGCGGAATCTATCAAGCGGATGCCCCGAAACATAAATGCCGAGAACCTCTTTTTCTTTGGATAGTTTTTCCATGATCGGCCAGTCTTTCAAATCCGACATCTCCGGTTCTTTTCTATCAATAGCGACACCTTCTGAAGCAAAAAGATCAACCGAATTGGCCGAAACCTGAACTTTTTGACCAAACTCAAGCATCCGTTCCACCACTTCCACTTTTTGTGGTCGGTTGCCGGGTAAAGAATCAAAGGCGCCGGCGGTAATAAGTGATTCAACTGCTCTCCGGTTCAGACTCTTGAGATTAACCCGCGAAACAAAATCGGGGAAACTTTTAAACTCACCATCTTTTTCGCGAGCTTCAATTATCGCATCAACAACTCCCGCACCAACATTTTTTACTGCCAGCAGGCCGAAACGAATTTGGTTATTTTTTACGGTAAAATCTTTTAATGAACTGTTAATATCGGGCGGCACTACAGTGATTTTCATTCGGCGGCATTCATCCATCAGCTTATAAATACGGTCGGATGAGTCCATCTCCGAGGTCATATTGGCCGCCATAAACTCTTCCGGGTAATGAACTTTCAGATAACCGCACTGATAGGCAACATAGGCATAACCGGTTGCGTGGGCCTTGTTAAATCCATAACGAGCAAACGTTTCTATCTGATCAAAAACCTGGTTCGCTACTTTGGAACTTACTTTTTTCTTTTCGCATCCCAACAGAAATCCTTTTTTCTGCTCGGCCATCAACTCGACCTGTTTTTTGCCCATCGCTTTGCGCAAAATATCGGCCTTGCCCATGCTGTAACCGGCCAGAGCATTGGCTATATGAAGAACCTGCTCCTGAAAGACGATTACGCCATAAGTCTCTTTCAGTATTTTCTCCAGTTTGGGATGATCGAAAGTGATCTCCTGAGCACCTTTTTTACGTTCGATATAAGTGTCAATCATCCCTGAATCAAGAGGTCCGGGACGATAGAGAGCATTCATCGAGGTCAGATCGGTCAGATTTTCAGGTTTGAGCCGTCGCAGATAATCGCGCATACCGCTCGACTCAAACTGGAAAACCCCAACGGTGTCACCTCTCGAAAACAGCTCATAAACTTTTTTATCACGCAGATCGATATTATCGATATCTATCTTTTTGGAATAATTTTCTTCTATCATTGTCAGAGCATCGTCGATAACCGTCAGTGTGCGAAGTCCCAGAAAGTCCATCTTAAGAAGGCCGATCTGCTCGACAATTTTCATATCAAACTGGGTTGTTATTTCGTCTCGAGAACCTTTAAAAAGAGGGACATAATCGGTCAATTTCGACGGTGCAATAACCACTCCGGCGGCATGGGTTGAGGCATGCCGGGTCAATCCTTCCAGCGTTTTCGAAAGATCGATCAGCTTTTTGACTCTGACATCATTATCATATAACTCTTTTAAATCAGGATTTTGGACAAGCGCCAACTCAAGAGTGATACCGGCGGTAAATGGAATCATCTTGGCAATTTTGTCAACTTCTGAATATGGGACACTAAGCACCCTGCCAACGTCACGCACAACCGCCCGGGCCGCCATTGTCCCAAAAGTGATGATCTGGCAGACATTATCCTTGCCATATTTTTTGACAACATATTCAATTATTTTTTCCCGACCCCGGTCGGCAAAATCAATGTCAATATCAGGCATCGAGATACGTTCGGGATTCAGAAATCGCTCAAACAACAATGAATATTTCATCGGGTCGATATTGGTGATCCGAAGGCAGTATGAAACCAGTGAACCGGCGGCAGAACCACGTCCTGGACCTACCGGGACATTTACCTGCCGAGCATAATCGATGAAGTCCTTGACAATCAGAAAGTAACCAGCATAGTCCATCTGTTTGATTATCGATAACTCATAATCCATCCGCTTTTTTATTTCATCGGTTATCTTTTCATATCTAACTTTTAATCCGGCCTCGGTCAGATGTCTCAGGTATTCATTGGTGTCCGCGAAGTCTTCAGGAATTGCGAATCCTGGCAGATAGAGTTTACCCATCTCAATTTCAACATTGCATCGCTCGGCAATTTTGACCGTATTTGCCAGCGCCTCAGGATAGTCGGCAAACAGCTCAGCCATCTCATCGGGGGATTTGAAATAAATCTGATCGGTATTGTATCTCATTCGGTCGGTATCGGAGACAAACTTCCCGGTTTGAATACATAACAGAGCGTCATGAGCCTCGGCGTCGGCTTGATATAGATAATGGCAGTCATTGGTGACAACCAGCGGAATTTTGGTTTCCTTATGGATCGTCGTAATCATAGGGATCAACAATTTTTCCTTATCAATGCCATGATTTTGCAATTCGAGATAATAATTCCCCTCGCCGAAAATCTCATTGTATTCCAGCGCCGAAGCGAGTGCGGCATCGGGATCATTGTGGAGCAGATGCCAGTTAACTTCACCTTTTAAACAGGCACCGGTGGCAATCAACCCCTCGGAATGTTCACGAAGTATTTCTTTATCGATCCGCGGGCGATGGTAAAATCCCTCAAGAAATCCGGCGGTAGAAAGTTTTATCAGATTTTGATAACCGATTTTATTTTTGGCCAGCAAAATCAAATGAAATCCGCTGTCGGGGTATTTCTGCGATGGTTTTTTCTCAAACCGGGAACCGCCAGCGATATATGCTTCCATCCCGATAATCGGTTTGACCCCTGCTTTGGTAGCTTTCTTATAGAATTCGCCCGCTCCGAACATGTTGCCATGATCGGTTATAGCAAGTGCAGGCATCTTATATTCTTTTGCCAGCTCAATGACACGATCTAGTCGGCAGGCGCCGTCCAGAAGCGAATACTGGCTATGGGTATGCAGATGAACGAAGTTAGCGAATCTCATGCGGCCTCAAATTTTTACTTTTGTATCATACGTGAACGATTTAAGCTAATACAATTTCGGCAGGATGGAAAGTGAAAAATATTATTGCTATTATTATCTACATCACTCCTGATATCCCGTCATAAATGAAGCTTCCGCCGAGATAAATCAAAAACAAAGCGCAGGCTCCAATTAATATTTTGTAACCGATACCGGTCACAAATTTGCGGCCCTTCCAGATAATAAAACTTACGAAACTATACCAGACTAAGTCAGATAAAATATGCCCAAAATAAAAAACAGTTGGTCCGACTGCTCCAAATTTGAGCGATTTTACCAAAAAGGCCGAACCGGTTGTTGCCCACCAGACAAACCAGTATGGATTAGAGAGCGAGGTGATTATACCATCGAGAATAAGTTTTCCCGATTTCTTGGCTGATTCTACCTGGGATGATTCATTTGTAGTCTTTTTAAGCAATTGAGCTATCATCCCGGCGCCCATAAAGATCAGCATGACTCCGCCGATTATCGCAATTGATCTACTAATCGTTTCGTTATCGGCCAAAGCGGCCAATCCCAGCGATAAAACAACCACGACCGCAATTTCAGCCAGGGCATGACCACCGATCAAAATCGGTCCAACCAGAAAACCTTTACGCGGTGTTTCGGCAATAGTCACCGCCAACAGCGGGCCGGGCATCATCGCGCCGGAAAATCCGACAATAAACGATGTTAAAAAAAGTGTGAACAATTCCATATAAATCAAATACGTTTACTCGCCTTACTAATTTAAAAATAGGCATAAAAATGGCAGGTCGAATCAACCTGCCATTTTAGTTTTGCTTATTCGCCTTTAAATTCAGCCTTTCGCTTTTCCATAAAGGCGTTCAGACCTTCTTTACAATCGGTTGTACCATAGATGGTACTAAAAGTTACTTTTTCGAAATCGCATCCGTTTGACAGATCAATATCGAGTCCTTTATTAATACATTCTTTCGCCTTGGAGACAGCAATCGGGCCCTTTGAAGCGATCTTATTGGCCATTTCCAACGCCTTATCCATCAATTCATCGGGAGGATAAACCTCATCGACCAAACCGATCCGATAAGCCTCGGCAGCATCGATAATATCGCCACTGAAAATCAACTGTTTCGCTTTGCCGCGACCAACAAGACGGGCCAAACGCTGGGTTCCGCCATATCCCGGAATGATTCCAAGATTAACTTCCGGTTGACCAAATTTGGCTTTTTCTGAAGCGAGTCTGATATCGCAGGCCATTGCCAGTTCACATCCGCCACCAAGAGCAAAACCATTAACCGCGGCAAGAACAGGGCGAGGGAAATTCTCGATCAGATGCATCAGGTACTGACCTATTTTCATTTTTTCTTCAGCCGAGATAACATCGCACTGGG
>JAUVBC010000239.1 GCA_030591405.1 Candidatus Zixiibacteriota bacterium | reverse complement strand
TTTTGGATATAAGGAGAGTTTTTAGATGTTCGAATTCTTACGTAAAATGATTGTTCCGTTGATGCTTATCGTTCTTGTTGCTTTTATTGCCACAATTATATTTAGCTGGGGCGGCGGCGGCTTCCAGGGTGCTCCTAATGATACGGTGGGAATAATTGGCGGCGATAAAATTGCCTATGCTGATTTTGATCGATACTATAATTCATTGCTTCGCCAGGAACAGAGAAAATCCGATGTTGAAATTACTCTTGCCAAAGCCAAGGAAATACGTGATCAGGCCTGGAGTCAGTTGGTTGCCGATCATCTGATGAACAAAGAGGTTGAAAAGCATGGTATATTTGTAACCCAAAAAGAAGTTTTTGATTTTCTGACCTATTTCCCCCCGACAGAATTACAAAACTCACCTCAATTCATGACCGACGGCAAATTTGACTATCAGAAATATATTAACGCCATGCCGGTTCCTGAAAATGCTCCCTTCTGGGCTCAGGTAGAACAGATGGTTACTCCTGATCTGATGAAAAGAAAACTGGCTGAGGATCTTTATACTGCGGTTCGAGTAACTCCGGCAGAGGTTATGGAAGCTTTTCTTGTCGTCAATGACAAGGCCAAAATTGGATATGTTAATTTATTGGGTGATGATCTTCTAAGTGGCATTGCCGAGCCGACCGAAGATCAGATCAATGAGTATTATAATTCCAATAAAGATGACTTCAAACTTAAAGAACAGGCAGTATTGAATATTGTCAAATTTGATAAAGTTGCTTCCGACAATGATTGGACGATCACGAAGTATGAGATCGAGAGTATTTACGACTCAATTATGGCTGGCGCCGATTTTACCGAGATGGCCCAGATATTTTCGGATGATGGCAGTGCGGAAAATGGCGGAGGCCTTGGATGGTTCGGACCGGGACGTATGGTACCACCTTTTGACAGCGCGGTTTTCTCGATGGATGTCGGCGAGATTAGCCACCCCGTTAAGACTCAGTTCGGCTGGCACCTTATCAAACTCCTTGAGAAGAAGACCGAAAAAGAGGTTCCAAGAGGCAAGACAGTTGCAGAAAATGTAACCAAATGCAATGCGGCTCACATTCTCCTGAGAGTCATGCCGTCGCCTACCACGCTTCAGAATATTGGCGATCTGGCACAGGAAATTGCCGATTCAACCCGCGCAATGGGTGATCTGAAAACTGCCGGTGAATTATTTAATTATGAAGTGTCCACAACTGGCCGTTTTTTTGAAAACAGTTTTATCGATGGCAACCTTCGCAGAAACTCAACCGCGAGCCATTTTGCATTCAGCAATAAAACCGGCGAGGTATCTGATCCGATAGAAGATGACAATTCACTATTTGTTATCGAATTGGCAGACAGAATTCCGGAAGGGTTCACGGCGCTGGATGAAGCCAAAGGAACGGTTGTACGCAAAATAAAAGATGCAATGGCTATAGATAAAGCGGGAGATTCGCTACTGCAAATCTATGATGCGCTCTCCGCCGGATTGGCCCCAACAGACATTGAGACCCGGTTCGGACTTCCCTACAATCGCACCGATTACATAACCAGAACCTCTTCTATTCCAGGACTGGGCGCTGATCCCGGTATCCTCGGAGCCGCTTTCACGATGGCGGAAATAAACCAGATTTCCAAGCCGATCAAGCATTCCAAAGGATATGCCCTGGTTGTGCTACTCGATAAGCAGTCTCCAAATCTGACCGAATACAGTGAAAAGCAGGACTCGATTTATACCGCTGTCATGATTGACAAACAGCGCGAAGCATATAGTGCTTGGTTTGATCAAATAGTGGCCAATGCTGATATCGAAAAACTGATTGATCAATTTTATGCTCAATAGGAATGAATGAAATATAGATTAAGAAGCGCTCGTTATCGGGCGCTTTTTTTATCGTAAGGTTTCGGCAACCATTCTCTTTCTCTGTGCGAATTCTCTGATTTCATCTATATCAAGGATCGTTGATAAAACTGCCGGAGATTGTTCGGCATGAGGCTCCACCCGTTTGATAATGCCCCAGGGCGATGCTATCAGGCTCCGTCCCTGCAATGGGTGCCCAAAGATGGTTCCTATGCCACAGGTCTTGACTACGAAACAGGCCGCTTTCTGAGCGCCGTATACAAAGATATCCTCATCTCTTGAATATTTATCGAGAAGCGATTCATTCTCTTGATATGGAGATACCGTCGGAATAAAAATGATATCGACTTTTTCTTCATACATCTGTTCAAATAGTCCGATATTGAGGGCATCGGCACAGATCATTATACCAATGCGAACATTATCAATTTCTGTAGTAAAAAGTTTGTCACCCGGAAGAATTCCTTTTTTAATTTCGTTGGAAGTGGGATTGAGTTTTCTATAACGGCCAAGTATTTCTCCCCGATCAAAAAGATAGGAACTGTTGTACAGATTATTTTCATCTGCTTCAACAACAGTACCGCCAATCATACAGGTGCCGAGCATCGATGACAGCTCTTTTAGATAATCCAGATTATCTCGAATATCAAGGGCGGCCCGGTTGTAATCTTTGACCGACGGACCTATCAGAGAATATTCGGGAAGGCATACAAAATCAGGCTTTTGTTTGAAAATCAGCAATCTCTCTGCGAGGCCAAATCTGTTTCCAAGCTCCGTTTGCACGGAGCATATTTTTATAAGCATAAACAAGTTTCCCCTGGTTTGGCAATATATACAGAAAGATACGAATCACTTATTTTTAAGTTCCCGAATTTCAAAACCACCGATAAAAAAAACCGCCCCTTTTAAACAAGGAGCGGTTGATATTACAAAATATTATCAGCAGTTGGTATAATTCGGTCCGCCGCCCCCTTCAGGAGTGACCCATTTGATTACCTGATACGGATCGGCTATATCGCAGGTCTTGCAATGCACACAGTTTGATGGCGTCAACTGAAGTTTCTTTTTGCCCTCATTGGCTTCATCCTCGACCATTTCATAAACCTGTGCCGGACAGAAATGCTGGCACGGGTTGCCATATTCTTCGGCACAAATGGTATTGCAAATATCGGTGTCGGTTATGATCAGATGAGACGGCTGTTCTTCCTCATGCTTGGTGGCGCTATGATAAACATCGGTTAGTTTATCAAAAATATACTCATTGTCGAATTTGAGATCGCGCTTCAGCTCATCCTCACCATGACGGGCGATGTAGCTCCTTAGTTGCATCATCTTTTCATGGTCAGGGTCGGTCACGGTCCGATTGAATAAGCCCCTGCCCCCAGTCAACATCTGGAGTCCGGAATTAATCATACCGCCATACAATCCATTTTCGAAACCGGCATGAAAATTACGCACCTGATAGAGTTCATCTTTGGCCCATGAAGATTCGAATCGAGCCTGCATTGAACGCAAGGTAATACTGGTGAAGTCATTCTTCTCCAGCGCCTCAAAGACGGTCTCAGCGGCCATTATTCCTGATTTAATTGCCAAATGAATTCCCTTGAGCCGTTGTGAATTTAGGAAACCGGCCGCATCTCCGATCAAGAGGAGTCGTTCATCATACAATCGAGGCATCGAGTAATACCCGCCTTCAGGAATGGTTTTGGCTCCGTAGTGAAGCATCTTGCCACCCTCAAATATTTTTTTAACAAGTGGGTGAGTTTTATATTTTTGTAATTTGTAATGAGGATCATTAGTCGGATTCGGGCTGTTTAATCCGGCGGCAAATCCAACCGCCGCCATATTTCCGCCCAAACTATAGATGAATCCGCCGCCATATTCTTCGGTCGGCTGGGGCCATCCAAAAGTATGGATAATTTCACCATCGGCAAGACGTCCTTCGGGAAGTTCCCAGACCTCTTTAACACCGGTTAAATAAGATTGTGGAAGCTTGCCTTCATCGAGATTTAATCGACTCACGGCATCTTTTGTAAGCGACCCATGCACACCTTCGGCCAAAACAGTCATCTTGGCTTTAAGAAGCGATCCCGGTTCATAATTAGGTTTTTGCTCGCCTTCTTTATCCAGGCCAAGATCGACCGTCTGAACACCGGTTACCGCACCGTCCTCAAAAAGTAATTCATAACCACCGGTTTCCGGGAATATATTTATCTCCAACGCTTCGACCTGCTCCGAAAACCAGGATGAAAATTTATTTAATGAGATAATATAATTGCCATCG
>JAUVBC010000272.1 GCA_030591405.1 Candidatus Zixiibacteriota bacterium | reverse complement strand
TTGACCATTGTCATTGACGAGGATTCCTAACTAAGTTTCCTACCACCGGATTTTTATGACAGTATTTAATCTTTTCGATAATAATTTCACCATGAATATTATGTAAAGAAACTATGTATATAATTTAAGGATATTAAAGATATAGAGGCAAAAAAGTAATAAATCGAACGAATATGAAATAATATTATATAATGATATAATTGGCTAATATGACTTGACGGATTGGCGAAATAGAGTATATTATTTGACTGTATTATTTATGTAGCTGTATTTTAGAACGAAAGTTGAAAAGATATGAAACGAACATTCCAGCCATCGAATCGGAAAAAGCTGAACGATCATGGTTTTCGTAAACGGATGGCAACAAAATCGGGGCGGGCGATCCTCTCACGTCGTCGGGCAAAAGGCAGAAAAAGACTGACTGTTTCGGTTAAGAAAAAGAAATAGATTGTCTCGTCACAGCCTGAAAAGCAAAAAGATGATTCAAACTCTGCTTCATTCCGGACAAAGATCCTTCTCCGGCAGGTTGACCATTTATCAGGATAAAGATATTGCGGGGCTTGAAACAAGCTACGCCGGGGCATATCTTATACCAAAAAAGGCCGGCAATGCTGTCAAGCGGAACCGGCTGAAACGGTGGTTGCGAGAGGATCTGAGGGAACTTCATAAGGATGGTAAGGTCAACGGTGCCATAGCGATACGCTTTAAAGGGCTGGCCGATGAGGTGACCCATAACATTTTAAGGGAAAATCTGAGAAAAGTGTTTAATTCAGGTGAGTCTAATTAAAAAGAATTAAAAAAATGCCAAAACGGAAAATTTCCATATTGGTTTACCCATTTTTGCTGCTGATTCAAGTCTATCGATATACCCTCTCCCCATATATCGGCAATCAATGTCGGTACTATCCAAGCTGTTCACACTATGCTGAGGATGCCCTTAAAGAACATGGAGTCTTAAATGGACTGATTTATGCCGTCAAGCGAATATTTCGGTGCCATCCCTGGCACGAGGGCGGTTTTGATCCGGTCCCAATGAGACCGATTCCGGTAAAAGTTGAAAGTAATAATAGAAAATAGGAAATAACATTTTAAGGATAAAGAGATATAACATTGGATAAAAAAACGATAATTATGGTAGTCGCCCTGGGGGCGCTGGTAATATTCTGGATTCCAATTATGACCGGGCTGGGGCTAATGGAACCGCCGAAACCGCGCCCGCAAGTAACTGAACAATATACTCAACAAACAGAACAACAACCGTTTACGGAGACGCAAACAACACCGTCCGGTACTCCCCAAGCTCAACCATTGGCTGATTCTTCTGTCCCGGTCGCCTCACTTGATGAAATAAAATATGATGTTCCAGCCGACAGTTTATATATCGAGACCAATGTCTGGTCGATTGTTATGACCAATTATGGCGGCGGACCAGTTTCGTTGGAGTTGAAAAAATATCTCGATCAGGAGGGTGAGCCAATTGAGATGCTGCCGGATTGTGAAAAGGCAACTCCTGAATTATCCATCCAGGAAGGAGCAATAACTGCCAGTCGTTTGCCTTTTGTTTCCTCTCTGCCAACTGGGCATTACAAAGTTGACAATAATCCATTTGATATTTCTTATCGTTTCCAATCAGAAACCGGCAATATTGTTACGAAAAAATATCGATTTTATCCCGACCGCTATGATTATGATTTAGTTATTGAAATTACCAAAGGTTCTGAAATGGGAACCGTAAGAGAGTATTCAATTGAGTGGAACAATCGACTGAGCCCAACGGAGCTGAATATTCAGGATGATTATACATCTTTCTGGGCAGCGGCGATGATGGGCAATGAGATATTCAAATTTGATGATTACGACAACGGTAGGTTCAGCTTGTCACATGATGGCGCAACACAATGGGTGGCAACAAGATCAAAGTTTTTCTCGGCAATCTTAGTCTCCCGTTCAAGACTTGGAAGCGGAGTTAAAGCGAGTGGTATCGAAATGCCGGTTCAGACACTTGATGATATTGTTGATGGCAAAGCTTTGGCTGTTGGCTTATCAATGGATGTGCCTTATGAAACTGCTTTTGTTGACAGTTTCTCGGTTTTTGTTGGGCCGATGGATTATGAAATATTGAATAATTTCAATAATGATGTGGTTGATATTATAGATATCGGCACCACCCCGATTGTTGGCTGGATAGTAAAAATATTTGCAATTCCGATTATGTGGCTCCTGCCGCGGATGTATGAGATTATCCCGAATTATGGCGTTGTTATTATACTGTTTAGTTTGCTTGTCAAAGTGATAACACTGCCGCTTTCGAAAAAAACGGTTCGTTCGATGCTGGCGATGAAAGAAATTCAGCCGCTGATGGAAGAGCTGAAGAAAAAACACAAAAAAAATCCGCAGGCGCTTAATCGCGAGATGATGAAACTGTATAAGGAGCATGGTGTCAATCCTCTTTCCGGATGTCTGCCTTTACTACCGCAGATGCCACTGTTTTTTGCATTGTTTGCGGTTTTTCGTTCGACTATTCTTCTCCGCCAGGCGCCGTTGATGCTCTGGTGGGATGATCTTTCCCGTGGAGCAACATCGTTCACCGATCCGTATATTATTTTGGTTATCCTGATGGCCGGCTTTATGTTCTTTCAACAGAAAATGACCATGACAGATCCCAAAAATAAAATGCTTATTTATATGATGCCCCTGATGATGGGCTTTTTCTTCTATCAGGCGGCGGCAGGGTTGGTTTTATACTGGACCTGTTATTCATTGTTTTCGTGGGTTGAGCAGTTGGCTTTCAAAAAACTGCAAATTAGTACGGCCGAAGTTGTAGTGGATAAAAAATAGCGTTGCGGACTCGAAAAGAAGAATGAAAAAAAAAAGTCTAATAGCTATAATGAAGAAACGATAGCTTCTATTATCACGCCGCCCGGCGAGGGCGGTATTGGCGCTATTAGAATATCCGGCAAAAATTCTAAGCAGACAATCAAAAAAATATTCAAGCCATTTGGGCAAAATATCTCCGTGTTAAAACCGTTTATGATGTATTACGGCTCTATTGTGGATGAAGCTGATATCGTTATTGATGAGGTTACCGTGGTGCAGATGCCGGCCGGGAAATCATACACCGGTTTGGATCAGGCGGAAATATTTTGTCATGGTGGACAGTATGTTTTAAAGCAGATATTACAGGAAATATATAAATATGATATTCGACCGGCCGAGCCGGGCGAATTTACCAGGCGAGCGTTTCTGGCAGGACGAATCGATCTGACTAAAGCCGAAGCGGTCGCCGATCTGATAGCCTCCAAGACCGAATATTCCTATCGCTCGGCACGTGATAATCTCCTCGGTGAATTGTCGCAACACATTAATATACTTAGAGATAGAGCGATATTATTATTGGCCGAAATTGAAGCTGCAATTGATTATCCGGATGAAGATCTGGATATTTCCGAAAAGAAAAGTCAATTAAAATCGATTGAATTTCTTATAGACAATTTCAAAGAATTGATTGATTCATATAAATCAGGAAAAATAATCAAGGAAGGATTTAAAGTTGCCATAGCCGGGCGACCGAACGCCGGAAAGTCTTCCCTTTTTAATCTTTTATTAAATCAAAATCGGGCAATTGTGACCCCAACCCCGGGGACAACTCGCGATTATCTGACCGAATGGATCGAGCTTG
>JAUVBC010000101.1 GCA_030591405.1 Candidatus Zixiibacteriota bacterium | reverse complement strand
TTTCATGATCGTAGCCAAGCAGATGAAGAAATCCATGACAACAGAGGCGTAAAATTTCATTTGTATAGGTAACGCCGTTGGTTTTTGCATTTTTCTCAGCGGTTTCAGTCGAAATATAGATTTCTCCCAGGACAGAATCGGGACCTTCATCATCATCGAGATTAAATGAAAGAACATCAGTGGTTCCGGTCTTTTTTCGAAATTCCTCATTCAATCGTGACATACGATAGTCATTGATAAAATTAATATTAACCGACGAATTTGGTGCCTTTTCTTTTTTATCAATTGCTGACATCAATTTGGCAATTTTTATTCTTGGCGTTTTTTTACTACTGTCGGAAATAATATTAAACTGCACTACTCAACCGCCTCCTTTTTTGGATATTCAACCCGATGGTGAAAAACGCCGATTAGAATTTGCACAAATGATTCACGAATCTGGGCCAGATCCTTCAACGTCAGAGGACAATCCTCGAGTTCACCCGATTGGAAGCGGTCATTGATTATGCCTTGTACCAAATTTGATATCCGCGAAGGTTTGGGATCACTCAAAGTACGGCTGGCCGCCTCAACGCTGTCAGCCAGCATCACAATTGCGGTCTCACGTTTTTGCGGCTTGGGACCGGGATATGAAAATTCGCTGATATCAGGCTCCTCATCAGCCTGCTCTTTGGCCTTATTATAAAAATAGGGCATCGACATTGTTCCGTGATGCTCCTCGATAAAATTGAGTACCTCATCAGGGAGATCGGCCTCCTCACCAATAAATCTCCCCTTCTTTACATGGGAGGATAAAATAATGGCCGACATGGTTGGTGTCAAGTCTTGATGTTTCGATTTTATCCCAAGCTGATTTTCGACAAAATACTCGGGTATTTCTATTTTTCCAATATCATGATAATATGCTCCGACCCGCGCCAGAAGTGAGTTGGCATTTATCGCTTTGGCGGCCGCTTCGGCCAGATTCCCAACTACAATTGAATGATGGTATGACCCGGGCGCTTCCAGAGCAAGACGTTTTAATAATGGGCGATTCAGGTCTGACAGTTCCAAAAGAGTAATATCGGTTGTGAATCCAAACAACGACTCAAAAACGGGAAGAATGCCAATTGCCAAAAGCGGCGAAATAATGGCATTGAGTAATCCCAATCCGATCAGATTCAGAATTTCACCTTTTGTACTGGAGATATCAAATGATTCAATCACATAAATTAAAACAACGTATGTTATCGAAAGGTATAAAATCGACCTGAAAAACTCAGAACGCTGACGTACCTGGCGGGTTGTAAAACAGGCAATTGTACCAGCGGTTACCGTTATTAGAACCAATGGAAAATTAAATCGATGCAGGACTCCTAATAACAGGGCCAGCGCAAAAGTTGAAAATATACCGGTTTCAGTATCAAATAGAATGGTAATCAATATTGAAAAGATTATTATTGGATAGATATATTCAGACAGTTGCAGTTTAACATCAACGATATAAATTAACATCAGTTCCAAAGCAATTATTAGAAATATCGTCAGTATTTTCGGATTCGAATTATAGATCTGTCGCTTAAAGTGATAAAAGTACAAATACAAAAATGAGAATATCATGAGAACCAATAACGTTCGTGCCATTACCGGCAGGTATTGCTCATAAAGTCCCTGCTCTTCAGCCTGCAACGTTTTCTGATAATAAATCTTCCTTAATATCTCCTGCTGTCTTTCGCTTATTTTGGCTCCGGCCCGGACAATTAAATCGCCCTCTGAGACAGTTTCCTTTATCGGCTTTATCTCATTAACCGCCTCATTCCGACGCGAAATAATCTCTTCAGTGTTGATAAGTAAATTCGGAACAATAAAATTTCGTCCCAGATCATAATAGTAATCGGCATCAAAATCTTCATGAACCGCTCTGCTTTTCAACTGATTTCTAAAACTAACATAAGCCAACGAGCGATCCAACAATTTGTCGCGCACGAGAAAGACATCCCGTTTACCAATCCTGACAATTACCGAGTTGGATTTATGTTCAGGGAGAAGCTTAATATCAGACAGGATACCGGTAAAATATATATTATCGCGCAAAGTCCTCTCAATGATCGAATCAGCGAGAGCAACTTTATCTTCTTTAATCAGCCGATTGATAGCATCTGCGTTTATCAGTGGGTATTGAATCGATATATTGTCGGCCAGCCCATTTACAACACTGTCGACTTCTCTTTCATCAACTGCACTATCAGATCGAAAACTACTGACAATGTTGGATGCCGTTAAAGCCGATTTCATAAATTTCTTATATTTCGAGAAAATCGAGTCTACTGTTGTATTGTTATATTCAATAATTATCGGGATAGCAGAGCCCGCATCCCGCCGCTCCTGCTGAAGCTCAGATTCAGATTTTGAAATAACTATCTGAAAAGGTGAAATAATATCCTCACGAGCGATCTCTCCGACTTTGGGAAAATCAAGGGGGTAAAACAGATTCTCGGCGGGATAAAGTAAGGCGATCAATGCGGTCGCCAGAAACAGCATCAGATATTTGTTTACCTTATGCCGCGCGCTGGTTATTGGTTTCTGGCGCGTTTCTGATTTTACCTTAAGAAATCCCTTGATGAATCTTTTTATTCTGAGCAGGATTTTATACATAATGATTATACTCGCCTGTCGCTTTGGAGCGATGCGGAAAATTGGTTAGGTATTTCACTATTTTGAGCGGTTTCAGGTTCACAATATTTCTGAGCGATTATGGCAAACGTATTTTTAACACCTAATGCAGCACCCAATGGTTGAAACAAACGGCTCTGAGTGCTGAAATACGGGATAATTTTGCAGGTAAACCCCAACTCTTCAAACAAGCGGTAAATAGCGCTCTGATCTACGCCATTTCTTGTTACATGGTATTCAGCATTATCATGTTTTGAGTCTTCAAGATAAATTCCACGAGAGCGCCGTATCCGCCTCTTTAGACCACCTATTAAATCTCCCTTAAAAATGCGCCATGAAAATAAAGCCAGTAATGAAAACAACTTTGGGGTTATTCCAAGGGAATCGTATCGAAGCGGATCCTGAAATGAAAAAAACTGACCAGAAGGATTGAGAGTCGTAACCGCTTCTCTAATCATCCCCAGGTAATCCGGCACATGATGCAAAAATGAATTGGCCACAATAATATCGTATTTCTCATTTTTTCTCTGCAAAGTACAGCTGACATCTTCGCACCGTATTTCCAACCTATCGCCAAACTGTTTGCATTTGGTTCTTAAGACACCAAGCTGACTCTCGGAAATATCCACCGCCACGACTTCTGAGCCAAGTTCCAGGAATGGCAGGGTAACCGATCCTTCACCTGCCCCCAAATCCAAAACCCTGGGGATGGTTGTATATTTTTTTGCATTATCGAAAATCAGGATAACCAATTTTCCATAAAGCTCTCTTAACGAGGCATGCTTAATATGCGGGGCACCGTCGATATATTCCTTTGTCATCTCCGGATTATAGGTCAAAATATTTGCCAAAGACGCCACCTTGTTAACTCTTTCGTCCATCCTTATATCCTTTTGGGCCGCCCACCCCAGAAAGTTTGAATTTACTTTCTCTAACCTTTTTTCTCGTACCGTTCATATGCTCGCAATATTCTTTGAACGAGCTGATGTCTTACTACATCTTTATCGGTCAAATAAGAAAATCCTATTCCTTTGATTCCGGTCAAAATATTTTGAATCAGAACCAACCCGGAACTCCTTTTATCGCCCAGATCGATTTGAGTAATATCACCGGTAATAATCGCCCGTGAACCTTCGCCCAGACGGGTTAAAAACATTTTCATCTGCGCCGCAGTCGTATTCTGGGCTTCGTCCAGAATTACAAACGTCTGATTCAGAGTCCGTCCCCTCATAAAAGCGAGAGGAAGAATTTCGATTGTTCCCAGCTCTATCAGCTTCTTAATTCTTTCAGCCGGTATCATATCATGCAGGGCATCATAAACCGGTCTCAAATAAGGATCAACTTTTGCCCTGATATCTCCCGGCAAAAATCCAAGTGATTCGCCCGCTTCAACCGCAGGACGAACCAAAACAATCCTATTAACATGTTTATCTTTCAGAGCCGAAACAGCCACTGCCACTGCCAGATATGTTTTTCCGGTTCCGGCCGGACCGATTGAAAAAACAATATCATGATCTTCAATACACTCAAGATATTTTTTCTGACCGATAGTTTTCGGTCGGATTTTCAATTTCAGAGTGAAATCGCTGAGATGATCAGCCGCCATTATTTCGGCCGGACTGCCGTTTCCTTCGCCAACCATTTCAATCGAATAATTCAGATACTGATCGGTAATATCATCACCCTGTTTCAGCCGAAGCGTTAAATCATCAAACAGCTTTTCGACCTTGGCTACTTCATCCTCGGCTCCCTCAATCAGGATATTATCACCCCGCGCCACAATGTGCGCCTTAAAAGAATCTTCGATCTTGCGCAAGTTGCAATCATTCTGCCCAAAAAGCAGACGAGGATCAAAACCCTCGATCGAGATCGTCTTTGAAATTTTATCGTTAGTTTCAGTACTCATATTTTCAATTTTAATTTAATTGTTTACTCTTTAATTTGCAAGCCAAGATCTTTGAGCATCTCAGGCTCGACATCCGATGGCGCACCATCCATAAGCGATGCTGCTGTTGTCGATTTCGGAAATGCGATAACATCACGAATACTACTACGACCGGTCATCAGGGCAACCAGACGATCCAATCCAGTCGCAACTCCACCATGCGGCGGGGCGCCATATTCCAATGCTCTTAACAGAAAGCCAAACATAACTTCGGCCCGTTCATCGGTAAATCCAAGAAGATTCAGAATCTTTTGCTGAATATCACGCCGATGATTCCTGATTCCACCGGAGGACAGCTCCACTCCATTGAGGACCAAATCATACTGCTCTGCCCGGAGTGTGCGTAACGGATGATTCAGGTCACTAAGCGGCAAATCGCTTTTTTCTTCAAGCAGTGGCATATCCTCATCTTTTGGCGACGATACAATATTATGCATCGCTTCCAACCGATCCTCATCTTCATTATATTCAAAAAGCGGAAATCCGGTCACCCAGAGAAATTTCCATTCTTTGTTATTTATCAAATCATGTTTCTTGCCAAGAGACAACCGCAGTTGGCCCAGGATAGTTTCGGCTTTTAGTGCTTTATCCGAAATAATAAAGACCGCATCGCCGGTTTCGGCTTTGAGTTTTTCACAGATTTTGTTTTTGACTTCCTCTCCGATAAATTTCAGAATCGGTGATTTATCGCCGCCTTTTGCTTTTAAAATATAAGCCAATCCACCGGCACCGAGATTTTTGACAAAATCGGTCAACTCATCTAACTGCTTGCGGGAATATGAAGCACCATCTTTCAAACATATCGCCGTCACTACTCCGCCATTTTTGACAACATCAGCAAACACTTTAAAATCACAGTCGGCGACAATATCAGATATATCATTAAGTTCCATTCCAAATCTTAAATCAGGTTTATCTATCCCCCATCGGCGCATCACTTCGGAATATTCATATCTTGGAAATGGCGTTTCAAGCTCGACATCAAGCACTTTTTTGAAAAGATGAGTCATCATACCTTCGATAACACTAAAGACATCATCAGTCGTAACAAACGACATCTCCATATCAACCTGCGTATGTTCCGGCTGACGATCGGCGCGAAGATCCTCATCACGCAGACATTTCGCCAACTGATAATACTTATCAAATCCCGATATCATCAGAATCTGTTTTAATAACTGCGGCGATTGCGGCAGCGCATAAAATTTCCCCTTTTGAATCCGGCTCGGGACAACATAATCACGAGCACCTTCCGGGGTCGATTTCATCAGAAGTGGCGTATCGATATCAAGAAAACCGTGTGAATTAAGATATTCCCTGATAGCGACTGTCGCTTCATGTCTTATTCTAATACATTCCTGAAATTGTGGACGGCGCAAGTCAAGATACCGATACTCCAAACGAAGCACTTCGCTGGCATTGGTCTCCTCGGCGATCTCAAACGGCGGTGTTTTCGATTCAGCCAGAATGACAAAATCTTCAACCGCCACTTCAATCTCACCGGAAGCCAGATTTTTGTTTTCGGTTCCCTCAGGACGTTTTCCGACAACACCTTTGGCCGAAACGACAAATTCGTGGCGGGCCGAAACCGCTGTCTCAAAAACTTCCTTTTTTACCTTTTCAGGATTTATAACAACCTGCGTGACTCCGTAACGGTCGCGAATATCTATAAACAGCAGGCCGCCCAGATTTCGATATTCCTGGACCCAACCGTTTAATATGACCGAATGTCCGTTGTTTTCAAGTGTTAGTTCGCCGCAGGTATGAGTTCGTTTCAAATCTTTAAATATATACAAGCGCTCTCCATTAACCTTATATCATTATTATAATTAGCTCGGCAAATTTGGGGTCTGATTTACATCTTTTTATTTTTCCATAGCGACCGAAAGTAAACATTTGTTGGCACTTTGTCAAGTATCACCTTGTTATATTATTATACGCAGGATATGCGATGCGAGTTTAATAACTTGACTTTTGAACGGCGAACGATTTTATTCGTTCAGGTTTAAGACATTGTAGCCGATAGAATTAGAGATATGAATATTTCAAGACACCTAAAAGAAGAGATGATTGAGCTGGACTTTAAGTCAGTTCAGGAACCACAACCGGAGGAGAACAACTCCGACAAGTGGAAGTTCCGTAATAAAGAACGTCTGCTTTCGGATCTGGTTGGGATTCTTGAAATATCGGGGAAAATTGGAAATCGGTGTAAAATATTGACCGAATTTATCAATCGTGAGAAAAAAGCCTCGACCGGAATCGGCGATAATGTTGCTGTTCCGCATGTCCGCTCGATGCAGGCAAAAGATCTTATTATCGGATTTGCTCGTTCCCGCGAGGGATATCAGTTTGACAGTATCGATGGAGAACCGGTTCATCTATTTTTTGTGATGGCGGCCCCGTCGTATGATGATAATCTTTATCTGAAAGTTTTTAAGGCACTGTCGGAATCATTGCAGTATGAATCATTTCGACAGGAACTGATGGAAGCTGAAACCCCCTACGACATCATCCGCGCCTTCAAGAACATGGAGTAGGTATCACCTACAAATAGCCGCATCGCCTGTTTTTATAAATCCACCTTGAAAATATTTTAGTTTTTATAATTTCTGCCTTTGTACAATATTTCATAACGTCTTAAAAGCCCAATTTTTATTTCATAAGCCGAATTTGGATTTACTTCAAAATTCAGAACACTATCTGTAAGATAATTAATTTCGCTTGCCATAATATCATAGGTACCCGGCGGGATATTTTCTATCAGAAATCTGCCGTTTTGATCGGTCATGCTACCCAATTCAG
>JAUVBC010000108.1 GCA_030591405.1 Candidatus Zixiibacteriota bacterium | reverse complement strand
TTAACTGAGATTCCCGAATCAATTACTAATCTTATAAATCTGAACGCGATTAATTTTGATAAGAATCAATTAACAAAGATTCCTGAATCTATTACTAATCTTAAGAATCTGGATTCACTTTTAATAGGTGGCAATCAATTAACCGAGATTCCTGAATATTTTTCTAATCTTTTAACTCTGACAAGGCTTGATTTAGATAACAATCAATTAACTGAGATTCCCGAATCAATTACTAATCTTATAAATCTGAATATTCTTCTTATTTTTGGCAATCAATTATCTGAGATTCCTGCATCTATTAATAATCTCATAAATTTGCGTATGCTTTTTTTAGGTAGCAATCAATTAACAAAGATTCCTGAATCTATTACTAAGCTTATAAATTTAAATACGCTTTGGTTTAATAACAATAAAATAACAATGATTTCTGAATCTATTACTAAGCTTATAAAGCTGAAAGACCTTTCTTTACAAAACAATCAAATAACTGAGATTCCTGAATCTATCACTGATCTTATAAATCTGAATACACTTAATTTAAGTAGCAATCTATTAACAAAGATTCCAGAATCTATTACTAAGCTTATAAATCTGAATACACTTAATTTAAGTAGCAATCTATTAACAAAGATTCCTGAATCTATTGCTAAGCTTATAAATCTGAATGAGCTTCATTTAAGTGGCAATCCACTGGAGACACCTCCTTTGGCAATATGTGAAGATGGCATTGAAGCGATAAGGGATTATTATCGACAGCTAGATAAGGGGAAGGATTTTATATTTGAAGCCAAAATGATAATTGTTGGAGAAGGTGAATCCGGGAAAACATCTCTTGCCAGGAAAATTAAAGATCCGAATAGTGAACTTCCGAAAAAGGATGAATTTACAAGAGGGATAGAAGTTTCTGACTGGGTTTTTGAGCATGATAGCAAACCTTTCAGGGTTCATTTATGGGATTTTGGCGGTCAACAGATTTACCATGAAACCCATCAATACTTCTTAACTGATAGAGCTTTCTATGTTTTGGTCGCAGATACACGCAAGGAAGATACAAATTTCTATAACTGGCTCAAGATGATCGAACTCTACAGTAATAACAGCCCCATGATAATTGTTTTGAATGAAGTTGGAAATATTAAGTTGGAGCTTGAACAACAGGTAATTGCACACTATAAAAACTACAATGGAACTTTTAATACAAATTTACTTACACTCAGAGGCTTAAAACCAATAATTGCGGCCTTGCAAGAATATATTCCAAAACTTCCCCTGGTGGGGACAGCATTACCGAAAAGTTGGATTGATGTTAAAAAGAAACTGGCTGAACATTCTGATAATTATATCTCAATTGAATCGTTTTATGACATCTGCCAGAAAAATGGTTTTACCTTGGAAAAGGACAAGCTTCAGCTAAGCGGTTACCTTCATATTCTGGGTGTTTGCCTTCATTTTCAAAAAGACCCGGTTTTAAAGAAAATTATTATTTTAAAGCCAAAATGGGGAACCGATGCTGTTTATAAAGTTCTTGATGATAAAGCAGTCAAAGCAAATTTGGGCCGGTTGGATACTTCTGAGCTGGACCGTATTTGGGATGAAGAAAAATACAATGGCAAACGAGATGAACTGCTCCAATTGATGTTGAATTTTAAACTTTGTTATAATATCCCGGGCCAACCAAATAAGTTTATTGTACCGCAGATGCTAACAAAAAATAAACCTGAGTATGAATGGGATAAAAAAAACAACCTGAAAATGATTTATAGGTATCCTGATTTTATGCCACGAGGGATTATGACGCGGTTTATTGTGGGAATGCATAAATATATAGCTGATCAGGAAAAATGTGTCTGGAAAAGCGGGGTGGTACTCGTAAAGGATGGAGCCAAAGCAGAAATTATTGAAGATTATGGCAAACGCAATATTGTGATCAGAGTATCTGGTACAAAAGCATACAAGAAAGCTTTAATGACTCGAGTTTCCTGGGAGATTGATGAGATAAGTGATTCATTCAGCGGATTAAAATTTAATAAATTGATTCCCTGTAATTGTGATTTATGTAGAAATAGTACTGAACCATATTTTTATAAATATAAGAATTTAATGAATCGGATAAATAATAACAGATATGACGATGAGTGTGATAAATCGTTTGAAAAAGTAAATATTGTAAATCTAATTGGTGATATATTGATAGTAGATTTTGGACCAAAAGATGAGGGAAGAGATATGAAGGATAAGCACAGAGAGGGTGGCGGACCGGTTTTTCATGGTGATGTGGGGAAAGTCGTTTTTCAGGATGGACAAAGTAAATTTTATGATTATTCAAAGGCATCATTCATTCAAAGCAATGTTTCTGAGATGCACGAGACCATTGAAAAAAGTACAGAGCTGAGTGCAGAGGATAAAAAGTTTATAAAATCAGAAGTAAGCTTACTTGTTAACAATTTATTTGAACAGAAACTTGAAGAGGGTGAGTTTAAGGAAAAACTTACTGGAACATTCCTAAAGGCTCCATGGCTGAAAAAGCATTTTAATGCCTTGATTACGGGAGCGTCGGGGAGTTTATTAGCTTCCGGGGCGGTTGAGGTCGTTA
This sequence comes from Candidatus Zixiibacteriota bacterium, assembly GCA_030591405.1. GTDB lineage: Bacteria > Zixibacteria > MSB-5A5 > GN15 > PGXB01 > JAAERC01. The sequence goes on along the minus strand of JAUVBC010000108.1, from coordinate 4,518 downwards.
GGGCAGTATTGGGGATGATGTAGCATGAGTCGGTTTCGATCCCTGTGATCCTGACAATCGCACTATCAATTAGGCAAAAATATGATTGAATAACTCGATTATTCTGAATTTGAAAAAGTTAGAAGTATATATATAAATAACAATCAGCAGCTCTCGGTATTTTCTATCATCAATGGCAACCACCCGGGACGTATCTTTGTCGACAATAAAAACAAACCGAATGCCGCGATTGCCTGGGCTATTGGGCGTTGGGCCTATATTGATGGCTTTACAAACAGTTTGGATTTTATTCAATCTATTCCCAACTTAATCAAAGAAATAATAATTCCTGATTCTCAAAATAAACTAAAAATGGACTGGTTCGAGCTGTACGCCTGCGGTTCTCCCAAGTGGGAAAATATTATTGATAACGTCGTCAAGCAGTTTGACTCAAGTAAACATTTTGAATCAGTATATATTTGGGATAAACAAATATACGCTGATTTTCGAGCCACTTATAATTTCCCCGCCGGTCATTCAATTAAAAAAACCGATTTCCCAATTATATCTGAAAAGGCATTAAAATCTTCTCTTGTTCCAAAAAGATTTAAAATCAAAAGAACCTTTGGTTTTAGCATTATGTCAAAAGAAGAAGAGTTGGCTCACTGCCGTTCCACCGGGTTTGAGGTCGGTAAAACTTTTATGATCAATGTCATCACGCATGATGCAAATTTTAGGAAAAAAGGGTATGCCACGATAGCTACTGTTGCACTATTAGATTTCTGTCTGGAAAATAACCTTGTACCGTTATGGGAAACAACCGAGGATAATATCGGCTCACAAAAACTGGCCAAAAAGCTTGGATTTGTGAAAGATCAAACCTACCCGGTTTATGCCATAGAATTTTAGATAAATAAACTTCATGTATTAGCTATTTATTGTGGCGGTTAATCTGAGTTCAGATATGCCGATAATTTGATATATGTACTAAAAACATTGAGGGGACAATAGAATCATGATCGGTTTGATAGGGGCGATGGCTGAGGAAATTTCTCTGTTTCGTGAAAACATGGAAATCTCCGAAATAAAAACATACGCTCGGATGGATTTTATTTGCGGCCGACTATCCGGACAGGATGTGGTGTTGCTGCAATCAGGTATTGGCAAAGTCAAAGCAACCATCGGGACCCAGATCATGATAGACAAATTTGATGTCGATTTAATTATCTTCACCGGCCTGGCGGGAGCATTGGTCCCAAATCTATCAGTAGGTGATATCGTTGTTTCCAACTCAGTTGTCCAGTATGATTTTGATTTAACCGCCTTTGGACGGCGACCCGGAGAACTACCCGATACCGGCAGGATGATCGAGGTTGATAGCAATCTTTTAAAATTTGCCTGTTATGCATACGATGATGCCTTTAAAACAAAACGGAATGCCCCTAAATTAATTGTTGGTCCGATCTGTTCCGGAGATCGTTTTGAATCCGATCCCAGGAAGATTGAATGGCTTCAGCGGGAATTTGGCGCTGTTGCTATTGAAATGGAGGGTGCCGCAGTTGGTTATACCTGTTTTGTCAATGATGTCAAATTTATAATTCTCAGGACTATTTCAGATACCGGTGGTGGTGGTGCCACTAAGGATTTTGAAAATTATCTAAAAAAAGCGTCGGAAAACTCATACAAAATTGTTGAGACGATGCTTCGCGTCATCTCTATTAAAGATGACGCGATCTCAATCAAATAACGTACACTTTATCTAATCAAAATTCACGGTCAGATCATAAACGTTTCCGCGTCTAAGAATCTCAACCGGTACCCGGGAGCCTGGTTCAACCTCTTTTACAATTCTAATTAGATCGTCGGAATTGAACACTGGATTACTATTAAACATTAGAATAATATCCCGTTGTACGAATCCAGCCTTATCGGCAGGACTGTTTTCCAAAACAAAGGTTACTGCGGCTGCCACCGTATCAGAACGGTTATCCAGTCGATAAATATCTTTAAGCGTGACCCGAGTGAATTCAAATTTTACCATCGGCCTTGTGGTTAATCCCAATTTAGGTTTATCCTCGATCACTTCGAAATCATCGGCAACTTTGGCTCCGCCGACAGTCTGTCTCAAATAACCAAGATAGATACTGTCGATCTCACTTTTTTCATTCCGAGCAAAAGAAATAGTCCATGGTTGCTTTTCGCAATAGAAGCTGTCAACACCGATTGGGTAGAGTGGGTGCAATGCAAAATCACTCACCCAAAGTTTATCATCTTCAACCCAAACCTTTATGATAAAATCATTATCAATAGCATAAGTCCCAACAAACTCTTCCAATTTTGAACGGTCCAAATCTATTGAGTCAGGTCGTCTGATTCTGATTTCATCGGCATTTTTACCATTAGCATCTAAATATTCCAGCGATCCGCCCGACCTTTTTATTTGGCCGGCCAATTTTGTATGTCCGCTTTTTTGTGCGTAATGCAAAGGGGTCCAGCCCTCGTTGGAAGCGGCATTCACACCTGCACCTTGAAATATAAGAATTTTGGACACCTTGTTATTTCCGGCACGACAGGCTATATGTAAAGGTGTATTGCCCCACTTGTTTTTTTTGTCGACAACAGAACCATTTTTAATCAATAAACCGATTATCGCTACGTTATTATGATTGGCCGCGGAGTGGAGCGGGGTGTTACCATCGAGTCCAAAGGTATTAACATTGGCGCCGATTTCAATCAGATATTTGACCACGTCCCATTGGGCGCGCATGGCGGCCCAGTTAAGTGCCATATAACCAACTTTATCCTGTGCCTCAAGACGGGTTTTGTCGGTCTCTAAGATAGATTTTATTTTTTCAAGATCACCGGCTTTGGCTGCCTCATGAATTTCGCCAGCGTAAAGATTTCCAGCCAGACAAAATAATAGAACAAATAAAACCAGATACAAACATTCACTTTTCCTTGCCATTTTCTTCTCCAAGACTAATCTTTTTATAAATTGTAAAGTACAGAATATTTTTCTTTCAAATAATTCATTAGCGGTGCATGGTCGAGTTTTGCACCGGTAACGACTTCAACAAGTTTCTCGGCACGGTAACGCTGACCGTGAACATAAATATTTTCCTCAAGCCATTTTTTGAGTCCGGTAAAATTGCCAATCGCAAATTGGTCCTCCAGTCCCGGAATATCGGCTTTGGCCTTATTATAAAACTGTGCCGAATAAAGATTGCCGAGTGTATAGGTTGGGAAATAACCAAAATATCCGGCCGACCAGTGGACATCCTGCATACAGCCATCAGCATCATTGGGCGGAGTGATTCCAAAGTATTTCTGGAATTTTTCGTTCCATGCCGATGGCGCATCTTTTACCTGCAGATCACCATTTATCAGGGCATGTTCCATCTCAAAACGAAGCAGAATATGAAGATTATATGTCACTTCATCAGCTTCCACTCTGATCAATGATGGACGAACATCATTAATGGCCAAAAAGAAATCATCAAATTTGACCTCACCAAGAATTTCGGGGAACATCTGTTGCGCCCGCGGGAAGAAATGTTTCCAGAACGGTTTCCCACGGCCGATCTGATTTTCCCACATCCGCGATTGTGATTCATGAATACCAAGCGAGGTCGCCGCGCCGCGCGGGGTGCCATAATGTTCGGTCGGAACTCCCTGCTCATACATCCCATGTCCCGCTTCGTGCAACGTCCCAAACAATGCCTGACCCAGATGATTCGGATTATAGCGAGTCGTGATGCGGATATCTCCGGGGCCGATACCGGTCGTGAACGGGTGCGCCGAAAGATCCAGCCGCCCGGTACCAAAATCATAGCCGATTGCTGCCGCTGCCGAACGGCCAAACACCTCCTGGAGATCGACCGCGTATGCCGATTCGATTATTGACAGATTCGGCTTTATCTTTGAGTTACCGATAGCCGAAACCAGTCCGACCAGATCATCTCTGAAACCTGAGAAAACTTTGGAGACAAACTCGACCGATGAGCCGGTTTCGTATTCATCAAGCAGGGCGTCGTATGCTTCTTTTTCATAACCGAAACATTCCGCTCGCTCGCGGCAGAGTTTGACAATCTTTTCCAGCCAGGGTAGAAATTTCGGAAAATCATTTTCGCCTCGGGCCTGACTCCATACACCCTGTGACATTGTTGTTGTATGTGTAAATTCTTCAACAAGTTTTTGAGGAATTTTGACTTCCTTGTCATAGTCATGTTTGATTTCCCGAATATTAACTGCTTCATCCGAGAATTCATCTTTCATCAGATCAGACTGAGCCAGTTCACCGAGAAGCTCGCCCATTCGAGGATCTGTAAATTTTTTATGGGTCAAGCCAGCCATGTATGCGGCTTGGTTGGCACGATGCGCCGAACCGCCGCGAGGCATGTAGGTCCGTTCATCCCATCCCAAAAGCGCTTCGCACGAATTAATAATAGAGACTTCCTTCATTCGCTCGATAAGTTCATCGTAAAGTTGTTTTGCTTTGTCCGACATAATATCTCCTAATAAAATTTTTGACATACTTTC
>JAUVBC010000042.1 GCA_030591405.1 Candidatus Zixiibacteriota bacterium | reverse complement strand
CCGTTTGGGAAAAAGCGGTAAATCTAAATCCCGGTAATGTTGAGATAAATGATTATATCAAACGAACCAAAAATGAGATAAGAAAGTTGAATGAGCTAACATATGACAATTAAAGAACAAAAAGTTCTGGCTCAGGATTGGCCGGAAGCGAGTCAATTTAAAAAATCGATCCGATTTGAATTTTCTCTTTATATGGCGGTCATAATTCTGGTATTAATGGCGACGACCGGTTTTTTTGTTACTAATCAATATGTTAACACGGTGACCAAAGACATTGCAGAAAGAATATTGGTTCAGGCTCGATCATACTCAGGTTCATCCGGGAAATTAATAATATCTACCAATGGCCCGGACGCTCTTCTGCTAAATAATATCTGCAAGAAACTTGCTTCTGATAATCCCGATGTTTATTGGGTTGGTATCGCCGACAAGAATAATAAGTTTCTGGCTCACACTGATATTAAGAAAGTTATGGGCGGTTCCAGTTTAACAGAAATATCAACGCAGGATTTTAGCGAAATTTTAAGGGAGAATGAAGGATTTCGACTCAAGGATGATACAATACTTATTGATGTTCCAATTATTGAAAAGGACATTTTGGTCGGGAGATTTGGAATCGCCTCATCCGGTAATCAGATTGTTGAAGCCAGAAATAAATCAATTGTAACGGTGGCATCGATTACCATTCTGATGATTCTGATTGGAATTCCTATATCTATGTTCCTGCTTCATCGAAAACTTAAACCGATTAGTCTTATTACCAATGGTTTAAAAGAAATTAATTTTGAAGATATTCAGTTTAATATTCCGTTTTCAAGCAGGAATGAGTTTGGATACCTTTCTGAAACGCTTCGCGTGATGGGTAACAAACTCAATACTGCTCAGAAAGATATCGTTGAAAAGGAAAGAATTTCCCGTGAGCTTGAAATCGCGCGTGAAATTCAGGCCAAGATTCTCCCGCATCAATTTCCCAAAACGACAACTTTTGAATTTTTCGGAACCTATCAGAGTGCCAAAGAGGTTGGCGGAGATTATTACGATTTCATAGATTTCGGAAATGACCATATGATGTTTCTGGTGGCGGACGTTTCTGGGAAATCGCTGCCCGGAATGCTGGTGATGCTGATTACCCGCGATATTATCAGGCAGTTGACCCGTCAGGTTAGGCAACCTGATGAATTACTTTGTGAAGTCAATCGGGAGCTTCTCAAAAGTATCAAAAAAGGGATGTTTGTAACCATGTTTCTGGGATTGCTGAATAAAAAAACAGGAGAATTCAGTTTCGCTTCGGCAGGGCATAACCCTCTTGTTAAATTGGAAACAAAATCCGGGAAATCGGAATTAATAAAAACAAATGGCTTCCCGCTTGGATTGGTTCCTTCGGCACAATTCGACAAGCGAATCGAAAAGGGCCAGATCAATCTTTCACCGAACGATTGGCTGGTACAATATACTGATGGTATCAATGAAGCCCATAATTCAGATAATGAAGAATTTGGAATGGATCGTTTTGTGGAGGTTTTGGCATCAAATATAGAAACAAACCCAAATTCGCTTGTGGAAAAATTCATTGAGCAACATCGGTCATTTGTGGGAGAGGCTGAACAGTTTGATGATATAACTCTTTTAGCGATGAAATGGTTTGGCGAAAGTGCCGATAATAACTCTATTACTGAGGTAGGGGAAACAAATGCAGCTCGTTGTTGATAAAACAAATAAAGTAGTTGTTCCAGATAATCTTTCAAATGACAATCTGGAGCAGTTTTACAGCAAGTTAAATGTACTTCTCGATAAAAAACCGGAAGAGATAGAAGTAGATTGTTCCAAACTGCAGCGGGCAACGTCAACCCATATAAATATCTTGTGGGATGCAAGATATTCCTGCAACGAAGCCGGTATAAAAATGCGATTGGTTTCAATCTCGGAAGGTCTTGTGCGAGTTCTTAAGGTCCTTGATCTGTACGATCTACTTGTGGAACAGGAATATCAAGAATCAGTAAGCTCAGAACGCAGAGTTATCCCGGAAATTGATAAAGATAATAATGCTATTGAAATGGAGTTTAAGGCGACAAATGGAAGCATTCGGAGCGGTATTAAAAAGCTTAAGAAATTTCTTGGCAAAGCAGATTTAGAGGAGATTTCTATTCTTGAATTAGAAACAATATTTTATGAAGTAGCGATGAATATTTGCCAACATGCGCAAGTAAGTGATAATGATTTAATCAACCTAACTGCAACATTGACCAGTGATAAAATCGGTTTAAAATTTATTTATCCCGGCGTGTCATTTGATCCGACTGCCAGAGTGAAAGATTATGATCCGGGAGCAGTAATAAAGCAAAGACAGAAACGCGGATATGGCTTGATTATGATTAATAGAATGGCCGACGAAATATCTTATAAGAGAACCGATAATGATCTAAATGAACTATATATTGAAAAATATTGGGGAGACTCCAATGCCTGATGCTTCTTTTTCCCAGGAAATATTGAACAAAGAGACCATTATTATTAAAACCGGCAAGCAATTAGATAATAATAACGCCCATGAAATGGTCGAGACAATTGTGTCAATTCAGATTGAAGGTTACAAATTTATTATTTTTGATATGCAGCAACTGGAATTTATATCCTCGGCCGGGGTCGGTTCGATTCTTGGAACAATTGAGGCATCCCGTGAAATTGGCGGTGATATTATTTTATGTAATGCCTCAAATTCAATAATGCAGGTTTTGGAGGTTCTGGATTTGGCCGATTATTTGACTATTAAATCTGATCGGGCCGAAGCGGTAAAATTAGGGGCTTAGAGGGATAATTGGCTTGTGAATAATAATCTTTTACAGAATAATGGCAAATCCAATTCCAGGGTTAGCTCAATCTCAGAAAAGCAACTTTTGGCTTTGGATGCTATGTCTAAACTGGCTAACCAGTTTTCAAACAAACCTGATTTTGATAAACTTATCTCCACTTTATTATTGACATTGTCCGGCCAATTTACAGTATCAGATATTTTTACAATTCTTTATAAACCGGGCGTTCATGATGGTAAATCAACTTATTTCGGTTTCGGTAAATTTAAGGAAAATGATTCCTTAAAATCTTTGAAACTAACGATGGGTTTGAGACGGTATTTTCTTGAGAATAACAATGGTGGGTTTGTTCCCGAAATCGACACAAATGATTATGAGCCAAAATTCAAGCCGATCGTTAAGGAACAACGGGTTGAAATTATTTGTCCGATAATTCATGGCGACAATCTAATTGGTTTTATCGGTATGGGGAGAAGGATTACCAGGAAGGATTTTGATGAAGGGGATATTGAACTATTTAGTACATTTATCAACACCATTACTCCTCTTATCGCCAGTTCTTATCATTTTTGGGAGCTAACCCAGCTTAGTTCCTGGTACCATGATATTCTCAATAATGTTAAACAGGGTGTTTTCGTTTTTGACGGTGAGTATCGGTTAAAAAATGTTAATAAAGCTGCATTTGATATTCTAAAAATATTTATTCCACAATTAGTTTATCCCGAATCCATGCAAAAGATGCCGCTGGAAGAAGTATTTCCCGAGAAAGTATTTAAAAATTGGGCAGAGCAATTAACCAATAAGATATCTAAAATCGATAGTGATAATATCACGGAACTGATAGCTCAATCGGCTGATACTAAAAGTTTCTATGACGTTTTTGTTTGCCGAATCTCAGGAGAAACAGAGCAAGAAGAAAATATTATTATCACCCTTGACGATATAACCGAGCGAAAGAATGCAGAGATTCAGGAGAAAAAGCTTCAGGAGCAATTGGAACGTGCCCAACGAATGGAATCGCTTGGAATTTTAGCCGGTGGTGTTGCCCATGATCTGAATAATATGCTTGGTCCTTTGGTGGGATATCCTGAGTTAATGCTGATGAAACTTCCCAAGGATAGCCCTTTAAGAAAGCAAATCACAATAATGGGTCGTTCTGCCAGAGATGCCGCCGATGTTATTCAGGATCTTTTAACATTGGCCCGCCGAGGTCGTTACGAAATGGTCCCAACTGACTTAAACGAGGTTATAGAAAATTATCTCGATTCGCCCAGTTTCATACAGTTATCCGAGAGCCATTCGAATGTTGAGAAGAAAATAAATCTCACCGAGAATATTGGACCTATCAATGGTTCTGCCGCGCATTTGGCTAAAGTCGTTATGAATCTAATAGTTAATGCCTACGATGCAATGCCCGATGGCGGAGGGTTAACAATTAGTACGACCCAGGAAAATCTGACTTCATTGCCGAGTGGCTATAGCAAAATTGAGCATAGAGATTATATAGTAATGCGGGTACGTGATACCGGAATGGGAATGGATTTAAAAGATAAAGAACGGATATTTGAGCCGTATTTTTCCAAGAAAAAAATGGGCAGCAGCGGAAGTGGATTGGGCCTCTCGGTCGTTTATGGAATTGTTTTGGATCATAAAGGATATTATGATATCAAATCAAAAATCGGAAAGGGTGCCGAATTCATGATCTTTTTCCCGGTTGTAGATAAACTAGAAAAAACTAATGAAGAAGTATTTGATTATTCGGGTAATGAGAAAATATTGGTTGTTGATGATATCGAAGAAATGCGTAACTTGGCCTCGGCTGTGATCTCAAGTTATGGTTATACTGTCAAAACTGCAAAAAATGGACATGAGGCGATTGAATATCTGGAAAAAAATGAAATAGACCTACTTGTAATAGATATGATAATGGAAAAAGGGTTTGATGGGCTGGATACCTATAAGGAAATTCTTAAAATCCATACTGCTCAAAAAGCTGTTATTATTAGCGGTTATTCATCGACCAGCCGTGTTGAAAAAATGCAGGAGTTGGGAGCCGGTAAATATATTAAAAAACCGTTTACGCGCGAAATTCTTGGTCAGGTTATAAGAGAAGAACTCGATAGAACATTAGTCCCTGAAAACCGGTCTTAAAATCCTGCAGATACTTAAATCAATTTAAATCAATCTTTTTAAAATGTGTGTAATGCCAAATCAATGGCCTTTTATATATAATATTGGGTGAAATCGCATCAATATTATCGAATTTGTTTACACGCCGAATAAATGTCTATCTCCGTAAGGTTATGCACCACAAGCAGTTTAGAAAAAATATTCAAAAAGGTGAAAATAATTCAAACTTTATACTATACTTTTTGGTATAGTAATAAAAGAGTTTATTGAAAGAAGAGTTGAAAAGTGAAAATAACAGCTTTAGAAGAATACGGATTAAGATGTATGATTCTTTTCTCCGCGGCCCCAGATGGAAGGCTAACCTTACCTGAGATAAGTTCTCAGGAGGGGTTATCATTGCCATATGCCGGCAAGCTGTTAATGCTTCTAAAAAAAGCCGGATTGGTGAAAGCGGTCAGGGGAAGAAGCGGCGGTTTTGTTTTAATCAGACCGCCCGATGAAATATATTTGAAAGAGATTCTAGCGGCACTTGGCAGCTCGCTTTACGGCTCTCATCATTGTGACCGGTATTCTATCGATGATGAATCGTGTCGCCATCAGGGTGATTGTAAAGTCGGGACTCTCTGGGGATTTTTTAATCAGCATATTCAAAGTGTTATCGAGAAGGTAACGCTGGCTGATGTCGCCGACGGTAAACTTAATTATTCGCAATTAACAAACATTCAAACATAGAAAATATTTAATTGAAAAAACAGCAAGATAGAGGATATATGATGAGTAAAAACAAGATATTATCGATCAACAATGTCCATGTTGAAATTGAAGGCAAAGAGATTGTCAAAGGTGTATCACTTCAAATCAATTCCGGCGAGAAACATGCTATTATGGGAAAAAACGGCTCAGGAAAATCATCTCTGGCCAATGCTCTGGCTGGTCATCCCAACTATGAGATCACATCAGGCACGGTCGAGCTGGATGGCGAGAATCTTTTAGATAAAAGCGCAACCGAACGTTCTTTGGCTGGACTGTTTCTTGGGTTTCAGTATCCATTGACAATTCCCGGTGTTACGGTGGCGAATTTCCTCCGTGCGGCGATAAAGGCTCGCAACGGTGATGGTATTGATATAAAAAATTTCCGCAAAGTTTTCAAAGAGAAGATGAAACTTCTGAAAATTGAGGATTCCTTTGCCACCCGGTATCTTAACGATGGTTTCTCCGGTGGCGAGAAAAAACGTCTGGAAATATTGCAGATGGCGATGCTTCGGCCGAAACTTGCTATTCTTGATGAAACCGATTCCGGACTTGATATCGATGCCTTAAAAATCGTTGCCAATGGTATTATGGAATCGGCTCCCAAAGATGGCGGTGTGATTCTGGTTACTCATTACCAGCGAATGCTGGATTATATAAAACCGGATATGGTTCATATTATGATAGACGGCCGAATTGTGAAAACGGGTGGGGCGGAATTGGCGTTGGAACTGGAAGCCGGCGGCTATGACAAACTTGAGACCGAGGTCTCACAAGAAGTTGGAGTCTAATATGGGAAATATAACTACTAATAAAAGTATTGGAACTATTGGAGAGGATTATGCTGAGAAATACGGTTTTCATGATCCTGAAGAATATTTCCATAAGGGTGCCCGCGGTATTAATCATGAAGTAGTAGAAATGATTTCAAAGATGAAAAAAGAGCCGGAATGGATGCGTGATTTTCGCCATAAAGCTTTGGACATCTTTTTGTCGAAACCGATGCCGGGGTGGGGTGATACTGAGGTTTTGAATAATATCGACTTTGATAATATTTTCTACTACATCAAACCAACTGAAGAGCAAAGTGATAACTGGGATGATGTCCCGGAATATATTAAAAATACTTTTGATAAACTTGGTGTTCCCGATGCCGAAAAGAAATTTCTGGGCGGTATCTCGGCTCAATATGAATCGGAAGTAGTTTATCATTCATTTCAGGAGAACCTCAAAAAGCAGGGAGTGGTATTTCTTGATATGGACAGCGGTCTGCGAGAGTATCCTGAAATTGTCAAAAAATATTTTGCGACAGTAATTCCGGCGATGGATAACAAATTTGCCGCTTTGAATTCGGCGGTATGGTCGGGCGGTTCGTTTATTTATGTTCCTCCCGGTGTTGATGTTACGGTTCCATTGCAGGCGTATTTCAGAATTAATGCAGAAAATATGGGTCAATTTGAACGGACTTTGATAATCGCCGATAAAGGTTCACGGGTGCACTATATAGAGGGTTGCACTGCCCCGGTTTATACGACCGATTCGCTTCATTCGGCGGTTGTTGAAGTTATTGCTCTCGATGATGCCTATATCAGATACACAACGATTCAGAATTGGTCAAATAACATCTTGAATCTGGTGACCAAAAGAGCGGTGGCAAATAAAAATTCCACAATCGAATGGGTCGATGGTAATATTGGCTCCCGCCTGACAATGAAATATCCCTGCGTTTATCTTGTGGGTGAACATGCCAAAGGGGAGATATTATCAATTGCTTTTGCCGGTCCGGGACAGCATCAGGATGCCGGAGCCAAAGTGATTCATTTTGCTCCCAATACCAGTTCCAGGATCACCTCTAAATCTATATCCAAAGCAGGTGGTCAGGCCTCGTATCGCGGATTGGTGAAAGTTCATGCTACGGCGAAAAACAGCAAATCATCGATTGAATGTGATGCACTATTGATAGATGAAAAATCTCGTTCGGATACTTACCCGACGATGGAAATTGATGCCGCCAATGTTAAAATTGAACATGAAGCACGAGTCAGCAAAGTTGCCGAAGAACAACTCTTTTATTTGATGAGTCGTGGACTTAGCGAAGATGAGGCGCGGCTGTTGATCGTTAATGGATTTATTGAACCGTTCACCAAGGAGCTTCCGATGGAATATGCGGTTGAGTTGAATCGTCTTATCGAGTTGGAAATGGAAGGATCTGTCGGATAATAATATTTGATCAGACATTGGAGTTATAATGAATACAGTAACAATGAGAAAAAATAGTATAGATTTCAGAGGACAAAATCGTTTTGAGCCGGAGTGGCTTTATAATATCAGAAAAGAAAGTTGGAATTATTATAATGATCTGGAATTGCCACATCGTTCCAATCACCTCTGGCGTTACACTAACGCTCAAGACCTCTTGCCAAATAATCTTGAGGAGCTTATAAAAATAATCCCGTCTCTTCCTGATCAGAGCGAAAATGATTCGTCTTATGGTGATGAAGATTTCTCCGGTTATGGCTATAATCGTTCCGATTTTATGACCTTTGCCAGACTATCGCATGATTTTGAAAAATCAGGTGTTGTTTTTAAGGACCTTCTTACTGCCTCACGGGAAAATGAAGATATCGTAAAAAAACATTTGGGTCAATTGGTTGGATACGGTTTTGGAAAATTCGAGGCGATGAATCTTGCCTTATGGAACACCGGCCTGTTTTTATATGTCCCTGATAATATAGAAATTAAAAAACCGATTCGCCTGCAGCGACACCCTTCGGGACCGAATACCATTCATCGTTTGCTGGTGGTTGTCGGCAATAATTCAAAACTAACCCTTATCGATGATTATTCCGGCGAGTGCCGTAAAGAAGAGGCACAATCAAACAGCGCCGTGGAAATATTTACCGGTGACGCGTCGAATGTCAAATATTTCAATACCCAGCGTTTATCCAATAGTTGTATATCTTATATAACCCAGAGGGCACAAATCAGCAGAGACGCAAAATTTGTCTCAGTCTTTGCGGGGATTGGAAGCAAAATATCTAAATTTAACACCGGGACTATTCTTAATGGAGAGGGTGCCGAAAGCAAATTGTATGGAATAGTTTTTGGCAATGAAAACCAGCATTTTGATTATCATACAATGCATCACCATACGGCATCTAACAGCTATTCTGATATTGATTTTAAAGTCGTTCTCAAAGATGAAGCGAAATCGGCCGCGACCGGATTAATTAGAGTTGAGGAAGATGCGTTAAATTGCCAAGCATATCAGGTGAATCGAAACTTATTGCTAAACGAAGGACCAAAGGCAGAATCGATCCCTGAATTGGAAATCCTTTGTGATCAGGTCCAGTGTAGTCATGGTGCAACGGTCGGGCCGATCGATCAGGATATGTTGTTTTATCTTATGAGCCGCGGAGTAGATTATAAAGAAGCGATGAATATTATTACACTCGGTTATTTGGAACCGACTATTGAAAAATTCCCGGTAGAATTGGGAGAGTTAACAAGGGAGCTTTTGGCTACAAAAATGAAAGGGTAAGGTGTGGAGGCAACGTTTCAAAAATTATGTGGTGTAAATGATCTTGAAGAAAATCAAACAATTGTGGTCGAGATAAAAGAGAAAAATATTTTGGTCACCAAAATAAATGGTGAATTCTATGCGGTCGAAAATAACTGCACGCATGAAAACCTTCCGCTTAATGGGGGACAGGTATATGAAGGGCAGATTCAGTGCCCTCATCATGGGGCCCGGTTTGATATTAAATCCGGGAAGGCAACTCAGTTTCCGGCAGTGATGGAGTTGAAAACTTACAAGGTTAAAATTGAAAACGACAATGTTATGGCGGCGATATAAAATCGGAGTTAATAATGAAAGTAATAGACCAAACTAAATCACATTTGAAAAGTGAAAATTCTGTGTTTTCTGTGGAAAGTATTAGAAAAGATTTTCCAATTTTAGATAGAAAAATAAACGGACATAAATTGGTTTATCTTGATAATGCTGCCACTACTCAAAAACCGCAGAGCGTGATTGATGCTTTAACATCATATTATGCCAATTCAAATGCCAATGTTCATCGTGGTTTGCATACTCTTGCCGAAGAAGCAACCTCTGCAATGGAAAAAACCCGCGATAAAACCGCTGCCTTTATTGGTGGTGTCAAAAGGGAAGAGATAGTTTTTACCCGCAATGCAACCGAAGCGATAAATCTGGTGGCTTCGTCATGGGGCAAAAAAAATATCAAACAGGGTGATCGAATCGTTATCACGCAGATGGAGCATCATGCCAATCTGGTTCCTTGGATCATGTTGGCCAAAGAGATCGGCGCCGAGCTGGAGTATATCCCTATCGATCAGAATGGTTATTTGAACCTGTCGGATATTAAAAATATTATCACTCCAAAGACAAAAATAGTCGCATTGACACATATGTCAAACGTGCTGGGGACAATTAATCCGGTCGCAGAGATTATTTCATTGGCTCATAAAAATAATGCACTTGTTTTGATCGATGGTGCACAATCGGTGCCGCATCTGTCAGTTAATGTCAAATCGCTTGATGCCGACTTTTATGTTTTCTCGGCTCATAAGATGCTTGGTCCAACCGGGGTCGGTGTCCTATATGCAAGAGAAGAGATTCTTAAGGAGATGGAACCGGTGGTTTTCGGTGGTGAGATGATCAACGAAGTTCGTTTTGATTTTGCCGACTGGGCAGAACTGCCGATGAAATTTGAGGCCGGAACTCCGAATATTGCCGATCTGGTAGCTTTTGCTCCGGCGCTTGACTATCTCAATAAAATCGGGATGGACAAAATCAGGCAGCATGAAATCGAGATTACATCTTATGGTCTCGAAGAGTTAAGAAAATTAAACTTTATTAAGATATTCGGACCTGATAATGCGTTGGACCGAGGCGGAGTGATCTCATTTGTTGATGATAAGATTCATCCACACGATCTGGCTCAGTTTCTGGATTCCAAAGGGATTGCTGTCAGAGCGGGACATCATTGTGCCCAACCACTGGTGAAACTGCTGGGAGTGTCATCAACGGCTCGCGCCAGTTTTTATATTTATAATTCAAATGATGAGGTGGACCAACTTGTCGAGGCCTTAAAGGAGGCCCGG
>JAUVBC010000134.1 GCA_030591405.1 Candidatus Zixiibacteriota bacterium | reverse complement strand
GGTATCACACTTTCAGTAGCTGACCTTGTTTACTTGATTCGTGTAGTAGTCGGCGACGTCCTTCCTATTGATAAGCTGAACCCGAATACGGTTGCAGCCAATATCAGTCAAAATGGACAGCTGGTTTCCGTAGATGTTGAGCTTGGTGCTGCTCTCTTTGTCCTCGAAGGCAATGTAGATGTCAATCTTGCTCAGGATGCATCACACATGATGATCAAATCAGATGTCGTGAATGGCAACACTCGCGTACTGGTTTATAGTTTTGATCAAGGCGCTACCTTCAGTGGTAACGTCCTGAACACAGATGGCAAAATGATTTCGGTTGAAGCAGCTAACTATAATGGTGTTGCTGTTGCTGCCAAAGTCCTGCCTTCTTCGTTCATGGTTAAGAACTTCCCGAACCCGTTCAACCCTACCACCACTATTGAAATGGCCCTCCCAGTTGCTACCAACTGGAACCTGACCATTTATAATGTTGCTGGACAGAAAGTTGCCGAGTTCTCAGGATTTGCCGAAGCAGGCGTCAACAATGTTGTTTGGGATGCCGCTAGCTCAGCTTCCGGTATCTATTTCTACAAAGTCACGACCGACAACGGTTCGATGACCAAGAAGATGGTATTGTTGAAGTAAGCTTCTTACTATTTTCCGCGGGGAGGGGTTTTCCCCTCCCGCGGGAATAAATTTAGGAGAGTAACTGACTGAATTAAATAGATAACGAGAAAAGAAAGTTTAATAAAGAAAATGTTCAGGACTACCTGATGGCCCGAATGAATAACAAAGGAAAAAGGCAACAGAGAAGCGTGGGCTTTTTTATTTATAGGGCATGGATCGCCATTGTACCCGCCTGCAATCATTTGCAATTTTCAGGTATAAGATGTAACAGCTCTTTGGACTTATCTGATATCCTCACCGTCCAAAATAATAGATTTTTTTTGAGGTAATGCGAATAGGCCGTTGATAAGAAATTGAGAGAGAAAAAAATTAGTGTAATCGATTGTCCTTAAAGGTGTAAACGGAATTGACCGGCAGGGACAGGGTTAAGAAAAATAATAATTTGTCAAGACGGCTTGACGCAGAAAATGAGAAGATAAGAATTTACAGATTTGGTCTATTTATTGCTCGTAATGAGTTTGATGTAATCTGTAATTGAGGAGCTTTGGGCTTGAAAAAAATAGTCATCATATTTTTCATAACCGCTGTTATTACGATGGCGGTGATGGCATTTGTACCGAACAGATCGCTGGCTAACAGTGCGCCGGAATTTGATCCGATTGCTACCCAGACTGTCATGGAAGGGAATATTTTTAGTTATACGGTTTCGGCCAATGATATAGATGATGACCCGATATCTATTATGGCTGTTTCGCGGCCGTCCGGCTCGACTTTTATCGATAATGGAGACGGAACGGCCCAAATTCAATGGCAGCCGGAATATACCGGTCCGAATTCATCGGACGGTTCGCCTTTTACAATCTCATTTATGGCAAGTGATGGAATTGCATCAGATCAAATACAGGCTGAAATAATTGTTCAAAATAATAACCGCAAACCGATTATTGATCCGATTGGTGTCGTTGAAGTTGAGGCCGGAGATCTGGTTTCAATAACGATGACCGGATTCGATCCTGATTATGATGATATTAGCTGGAGTCTTCTTTCGGCACCATCGCAGATGACATTTTCGTTCGGTATAGACGCTTTATTAAACTGGAATACATTATATGCTGATTCCGGATCATATCAAATTAGTGTCGAATTGGCTGACATATATGGAGTTACTGACACGGCCAATATTACTCTGAATGTTTTGCCCAAGGCGATTTATACATTATCAATTGAGACTGTTTCTGCTTATCCGGGGGAAACGATTTCGATGAGTGTGAATTTGACGAACCTTGAAGAGGTTGGCGGATTCAATCTTCTGATTAATTATGATGTTTCTGCGCTGTTTTTGTCAAATATATCGATTGTTGGGACCAGAGCCGAATCATTTGAATATTTTACTTATAATCTTAATCACAGCAATATTAAGGGTGATGTCTTGATTACCGGTGTGGCAGATCTTGATAATGGTGTAACGACCGATAATCTTGTCGCCGGTGAAGGTTCTCTTGTTAATCTGACCTTTTATGTAACCAATGATTTGACTTTTTCAGGGTTTGCAGTTCCTGTCACATTTGCTTTCCGAAATTTGATTGATAATAGTGATAATACGTTAACAGATGGTTTTGGTACAATGATTGGTCAGGAGTCGATTAATTATGAAGATGGTTATATTGCTATCAACCAAATAGATATAAATGGTATTGGTGATATCAATCTTAATGGTGTCACTTATGAAATTGGCGATGCCATTTACTTTATAAATTATTTTATAGATCCGGGGCATTATCCTCTCAGTCCCAAGCAAAGATCCAATACCGACGTGAACCAGGATGGTTTAACGGCGACTGTTGCCGATCTCGTATTTTTGATTAATTATCTGACTAATCCGAATAGTGCCAATAAAATTAGACCGGTTTATAATCCGGTTGAAATAAACAGTTTTGCCACAGCCGATAATTTCAGTATCTCATCCAAATCGGATATTGAAATTGGCGGCATGGCTGTAATTTTGGAAGCTGAAGAACCAATTAATATGCAAGTCGCCAATAGTATGGTGGTTAGTATCAATGGAATGATAACAAAATCGTCGATAGATGGGAATTTACTGCGACTGTTGGTGTATAGTGAGGATGGAATCTCTCTTCCGGCGGGGAAAAATGACATATTATTGATTAACACCGATAACAAGTTGACGATCAAGGAGATAGAAGTGTCGTCGGCTGATGGTATGTTATTGAAGACGAAACTGTCTGAATCTTCGCATTCTGTTGTACCAAATGGTTTTATGTTGGAGCAGAACTATCCTAATCCGTTTAATCCAATTACGGAAATCGGTTTTAGTCTGCCAAAAATGTCCAGAGTCAAGCTGACGGTATATAATGTGCTTGGACAAGAAGTAATAACTTTGATTGAATCGTTGCTTCCATCAGGAAATCATAAGGTTATCTGGGATGGTCGTGGCGAATTGGGATCAGCCGTCGGCAGCGGAATATATTTTTACAGACTGACGACTGAAAACTTTGAAGGCAAACGCAAAATGATACTCTTGAAATGAGGTTTTTATAAATGTATGAGAAACAACGACATAATAATACATTCTTGAGGACGGTTATGAAATCGGGCAAGATTCCTATTTATATCTTTTTGCTTTTGCTAATGTTTGGCGGCGTGGCTCATTCCCAATTATTGATTGATAGTGTTAATTATGCTATTGATATAGGTGATGCTTTTGGAAATGCCGGCGATACTGTGAAAATTCCTCTTCAGCTAAAAAATGCGATTGCCGTTGGCGGATTTTTGATTCGTTTTACATACCCATCAGATATACTCAGACCACTTCCGATGGACGTTTGTCCAAACGATGCTTGCCCCGGATATTGTTGTGACTCAACCGGAATTGACGTTCTCGCAACAGTTTATGACAGCCTTGAGATGGTTGGTTTGGGACTCGGAACTGTTCAGTTTGATACTTCAGGCTACTATTGCACAATTGGTCCTGAAGGCGAATATGTATATAATGCGTATGCCTTACATGATCCGGGCGATGACAGTATGCATGTTGATGCTGTATTTATGCAATTTTTGCCGCCGATCCCACCACAAGATGCTTGTCGTTTACAGTATTGGTCGCGACCATTTCTTGATAAAAAACTGGATACTGTCGGCACGATTGCCAATCTTATGTTTATAGTATCTGATACTGCTACAGCGGGAACTGTAAAATCTTTACGAATTGAAGATTATCGTCCGGTATATCAACAGGATCCGCTTCCCGATTATCGTGATAATCAGCTAACCGATACGACCGGGACGGTGGTTATCCGACCACTTGGGGCGTATGGCATTGGCCGATTTACGGTTGGTACTGGACCTGACCCGGAACCGAATTGGGATACCTGTACTTATGGAATCTGCGATGATGCCCTTGGCAATGACAGCTGTTGTGTTCCATCGAGCAATACACCTCCGGTAGTAGCCACTATATCTCCTGGCAGCTATAATGTTGATCAGGGAGTGACCGTTAGTTTTACGGTATCGGCGTCTGATGCCGATGGTGATGATCTTTCTTTGGAGGCGTCTGGTTTGCCAGTCGGAGCGTCTTTTACTCCCAGCAATCCGGTTACGGGAAGTGGCAATGTTTCAGGAACTTTTACATGGACACCTTCTTTTTCACAATCAGGCAATTTTGGTATAAATTTTCAGGCAACCGATGGACAGGGAGCCAAATCGGCAATAAGATCGGTTGTAATTTCAGTTGCCGAGCTTAATATTGACCGCTTGTTTACATCTTCGGCGCCTGGCGGCAGTCCGGTTGGAGGTATTCCCGGTGCGACGCCAATTATATTTCCAATCGATTTAATCACCTCCAGAACTGTTTATGGTATTCAGTTTGATATGATATATCCCGAAAATATAGTTAGTATGGATTCAATTGTTGTAACCGATCTGACACCTGAATATACAGTTTGGGAAAATATTGGAGTTTTTCCTGATACAATCCGAGTTGTCGCTTTTGGACTTTCCAATGAACCGATTATTGATCCGACTACCTCAACGGCCATTCTGAATGCTTATTTAACCGTTGATTCAAACGCAGTACCAGGCGAATACTGGATTAAGCTCATTGACGCCTGGGAATCGGTTGATCCCGATCATACCGTTCCTTCACTTAATCTGTTGGCAGATTCCGGAGTGGTTCAGGTTGACCGGCTTGGTGATGTGAACCTTGACACCAGAATAGATGTGGCTGATTTGGTTAATGTGGTAGCGTATATTATCGGCAATTATGGTTTACCAAAGAGAAATTTTGAAACGGCCAATGTTATCCCGGATACGCTGGTAAATGTGGTCGATATGGTTGGTATTATTAATTTTATATATGATATTCCGTTTGAATCATCGCCGGTATCATCTGTTTTTGGCGGCGAAGTCGCACGGCTTAGCGTTGAGCATGATGATTATTTAATTGACGGCCAGCTTACCAAATTGAATGTTCGTGGCGAATTTCCGGACAATATTGCCGGAGTTCAAATGCAGATAGATTATGATCCAAGTGTGTTTGAATTTGATCAACCGGAGCTTTCAAATGAAGCCGGTTCTTTTACGCTGGCTTATAATGACGATAAAAGCGGTCGGATGCAGGTATTGATGTATAATCATAAGCCTTGGGAAACTGATGGGTTGATTCCGTCAGGTCTTGCCGATGTTCTTCGTCTGCCGGCTAAAGTAAAGAAAAATATAGCCGAAGGTGATAATTCCAAGGTTAAAATTACACAGGCTTACCTTTCCAACTCCAAGGCAGGATCTATTGCAACTGAATATTTGCCTCCATTCATTCCCGAAAAATTCAATTTAATGCAAAATCGTCCAAATCCGTTTAATCCTACTACCAGTATCGATTTTCATCTTGGATATAATGATGCCGCGAGTGGAATGCAAAAGGTGAAACTGGATGTTTTCAATATTCTTGGGCAACAGGTCGTAACCCTTGTTGACAAACAGCTGGAGCCGGGTGCTCATACTGTTGTTTGGGATGGAACTAATCAGTCAGGTGAGGCTGTTGCCACCGGCGTTTATTTATATCGTTTGCAGGTCGATAAAGAGTATAAAACTAAAAAGATGGTATTGCTTAAATAAATGAGATAATTTCGAAGGATATTTCTTATGAATGCCCGAAATAAAATAAATATAATTGGTTTTTATATTGCCGCTTTTACCCTTATTTTTGCGGTAACTTCATTTGGACAGGCAAATCAGCTACCTGTTCTAAACTCAATCGGTGCACAGAGTACGACTGAAAATGCTAATTTGAATTTTATTATTTCAGCAACAGATATTGAATCGACACCGTCGTTAACTGCTCCTGATGCACCATCCGGTTCGAGCTTAACCGATCATGGCGACGGCACCGCGACCTTTAACTGGACACCGACTTATCTTGAATCTGGTTCATATCCGGTGACTTTTACTGCGACCGATGACTCCGGTGCGGTTGATATAGAGATCGTTACCATTACAGTCAATGAAGCAGGCAATCAGCTTCCTGTTTTGGCTTCAATCGGTGCGCAGAGCACTACAGAAAATGTTAATTTGAATTTTGTAATTTCATCCACTGATATTGAGTCAATTCCAACGCTGACCAGTTCGGTTTTACCGACCGGTGCTTCGTTTGTTGACAATGGCGATGGTACCGGAACCTTCGACTGGACCCCGGACTTCT
>JAUVBC010000029.1 GCA_030591405.1 Candidatus Zixiibacteriota bacterium | reverse complement strand
TAAAATCAGGCAACTGCTGCTTTTGATTCTTCGGATGTTGATAATTCTTTTCGCGGTGCTTGCTTTCGCCCGACCGGCCACAAAGGGCGGCTATATCGGTTCTCATGCCGGAGTATCATCGGTGATTTTGCTGGACCGATCGGCTTCAATGCAAAGACAAATAAAAGATGGTTTACTTTTTGATCTGGCGACTCAAAAAGTGACCGAGATTTTAAATGGGTTCGATCAAACCGATGAAGTCATATTAATTCCATTTGATCGTACTTCTTATTTTCCTTCAGGGGAACGCTTTTTTTCAAGTGATGTCGCAGAGGAAATTCTTGAGCAGATAACTTGTGGTTATGATAAAGCTGACCCCGGCTTGGCGTTTCAAAAAGGGCTGGAGATGCTCAACCGAGCTAATAATCTCAATAAAGAGATCTATCTTATTACTGATCGTCAGGCAAATTCACTCCCGGAAGAGAGAGACTTGTTGCCTGAAAATATCTCCTGTTATATAATCGAACTACCGACTGAAATTGATGGAAATTGCGGAATCGTTAATGTTAGTATGGGTGGACAGTTAATTGAAGTCGGCTCAGAGTTTATTATCAAAGCCGATATCAAAAATTATGATTCGCGTGCCAAAACTGAACTTCTCGCCTCTCTTTTTATCGATGATATCAGGGTGATGCAAAAAGAATTCTCTATTGAGGCCAATGGCAATCAGTCTCTTCAACTCGAATATGAAATTCAGAAATCAGGATTGCACAGCGGCTGGATTGAAATTTCCGATGATGATTTTAGAGTCGATAACCGTTACTATTTCAGTTTTAAAATACCCGATAATTTTAATGTCTTGATTATCGACGGTGATGGCGGCGGTGAAATTATCAAACTGGCTCTGGTTCCGTCCAAAGAGGCGGCGCGGTACTGGTCGGTAAAAACGGTAAATCCCCAAAATCTGGCTGCAATCAGATTTAATGATTATGATCTGGCGATCCTAAGTGGTCCCGATTCTCTCGGTAAGGCTGAGACTTCCCGTATTTTGGAATTTGTTGAAACCGGTGGCGGCCTCTTTTTTATTCTGGGCGATAATACTGACATCAATTATTTCAACCGCGAGTTCGGGCCACTGCTTGGAGCTGAACTATTAATGCCAACTCCTAAAAACTTCAGCGGCGCAGGATATTACACATTGGAGCAGTTTGACTATAGTCATCCGATATTTGCGCCTTTTGCAAAATTGCATGAAGAGCTGCCGACACTAAAATTTTATTCGCTGGCCGTACTAAATAGAACTTCATCCGAAAAAAATATGGCGCTGTTTTCAAATGACACCCCGGCCATATTTGAGTCCGGTTATGGTGCGGGACGGATAATTTTTATGTCATCGCCAATTCTTCCGACTTATACCGATCTGGCCAGTCATTCGTTTTTTGTACCGTTTGTTATTCGCACAGCCGAATATCTGGCCGAGGATATATCATCGTACGAACGGTTCAATTATGTCGGTCAGAATATTGTCAGGACAATATCGGATAAGACTGGTATCGAAGATGTTATCCAATTGGTTACACCCGAAAATAGAACTTATCAGATTTCCGGGATTCAAAAGCCGGGGCAATTAGCTTTTGACTGTCGCCCGATAGACTGGCCCGGTTTATATCAACTCAAAAGTGAAAACAGAGCGGTAGATATCTTTCCGGTGAATATGAGTTCAGAGGAAGGTGACCTCCAATCTGTCGATCTGGAACAATGGGCAACTTCATTGGGAATAGATAGATTTAAATCTATATCGCTGGAATCAAATGCCGATAAAATCATTACTGAAACCAGATATGGACGCGAACTCTGGAAAATATTCCTCTGGGCGGTGGTAATCTTGATGGTAGTAGAAATGGCTTTTTCGCGAGAAAGAAATGTTACGGAAAAATAGTTATGACTCTTCTTGCCGGTGAAAATATCCTCAAGCGGTACAGCGATTATATAATTTTCGAGGAACTATCGTTTTCGATTGGTGATAATGATCGGATCGGTCTGGTTGGCCCAAACGGAATTGGCAAAACTACGCTCTTTGAGATCATGACTGGTAATATCAGGCCTGATCAGGGAAAGATAGTCAAACCAAAAAGCAGTCTGATCGGTTATGTGGAGCAGGAGATTATCGGCCACGATAACACTATCCTATTAGATTTTGTAGCGACGGCACGCGAAGATATTCTGAAATTAAAAGCCGATATTGATCGCATCGCCCATGAACTTGAGGAAAACCCTGAGTCCCATAAAACACTCGAGAAATTAGGTAATTATCAGCACCGCTTTGAAACTGAGGGCGGCTATGCATTCGAATCCGAGATAAAAATTATTCTGGCCGGACTTGGTTTCCCCAAAGATAGATTCCAAAGCCGGATAAGCAGTTTTTCAGGAGGGGAAAAAAATCGTGCCTCATTGGCAAGACTTCTGGCTGGACGCAGTAATCTGCTTTTGCTTGATGAGCCGACTAACCATCTTGACATAGAATCAACAATCTGGCTCGAAGAATATCTCAAGAGCCTCAATAAATCCTATATAATTGTCTCGCATGACCGGACCTTTCTGGCTAATACAATTGATAAAGTCTGGGAAATAACATCTAAAAAGATCGATCAATATTTTAACGGATTTGATAAGTTCCTGGTTGAGCGAGAGGAACGCAGAAGACTGAAAAGGCATATCTTTAAACATCAACAAGATGAGATCAGGCAGATAGAATATTTCATTCGTAAAAATATGGCGGGACAAAAAACCAAGCAGGCGCAGTCAAAACAAAAATATCTTGAGCGAATGGAGAAATTCGATCTTCCCGAATCGGAACAGATCGGTCCCTCATTTGCAGTTGAATCGGGACAGCGATCACACAATCTAGTGCTGGCTATTGAAGATGCTTCGTTTGGGTATGGTCACCGCCCTCTGATATCAGATGTTAATCTGAATATCTACCGTACCGAACGAATAGGTTTAATCGGTGTCAACGGCTCCGGCAAAACCACTATTTTGAAAACTATCCTGGGAGAGGTAGCACCGATCACCGGTTCGGTGAAGGTGGGGAATAAAGTTGATGTCGCCTATTTTGATCAGGGACTGGCAGAATTAAATAATAGTAACACTATTTTGGATGAGTTATGGCAGATTGATCGTTTGGCCGATTCCGGACGGTTACGTTCATTTCTTGCCCAGTTTGGATTCAGGGGTGAAGAGGTCTTCAAGAAGATTTCAATTCTATCCGGTGGAGAGAAAACCAAACTGGCGCTGGCCAAACTGCTTTTTCTTCCAGCCAATTTTCTGATTTTCGATGAGCCGACTAATCATCTTGATATTGATGCCCGTCAGGCTCTCGAAGATGCTCTTAAGGATTATAACGGTACACTTTTGGTAGTCAGTCATGATCGGTATTTTCTTGACCGTGTCACTCAAAGAATTGCAGTGGTGGAAAACGATTCTGTTAAAACTTATGACGGCAATTATAGCTACTATAAAGAAAAAACGTCAAAGAAAATAGTGGTTCCGAAAAAGAAGAAGGTAATCAGCAAAAGCAAGATTCAGGAATATAAAGAATTTAAAAATCAATCCCGCTCCAAAGGAAAACTAAAAAAGGATCTGCGCTCCACCGAATCAAAAATCAAAGATAATGAATCGACTTTGGTACAGCTTGAAAAAGATCTGAATTATAATATTCCCAAGACTTCATGGACAGAGCTGGTTGAAGCGGCCCAAAAAAAATCATCTATCGAAGAAGAGCTTCTGAAACTTTATTCAAAACTTGATGAGTTAAAAAAGTTAAATGACGAAAATTCTGACGATTAATGCCAGTCCGGTCAAAAACAGTTCGACCGGAATGCTACTGGAAAAAGTAGCCGATGGAATTAGAGAAAATTTACTGGATCAGGTTGAAAACAAGGTCGTTATTCTCAATGATCTTAAGATCCTCCCCTGCCAGGCCTGCGGTAAAAGTCCCGAACCTGATTATTGCCTTTACAAAGATGACATTTATCCCCTTTACGATTATTTGATAAATTGTGACATTGTCCTGTTTGGTTCACCGGTATATTTTGAAACTGTCTCAGCTCAAGCCAAACTATTTATAGATCGCTGTAACTGTCTCCGCCCCCCGGATTTTGATAGTGAGACCGACGCCCACTTCAAAAAAATTATCTCACGCAAAAAATCGGGCGCTATTGTATTGTCCGGTGGTCAAAGTGACCAGTTTGAATGTGCCAGGAGAGTTATTGCCGGATTTTTCAAATGGGTCAGAGTATCAAATATTGGAACGATCTCTTATACCAGCCCCAGATGGAAAGAGGCTGGACAGGTCAAGGATGACAGCGCCAAAGTGGATGAGTCTATTAAACTTGGAAAGAAGATAAGCTCAAGTCTGCCATAATGTTTTGTTAATTCTGTAGGTTTCACCCCACATATTGATCACATCTATACCAATTTTTACTCTATTCTAATTTAGAAACGTCTAATGCCTTATCCCCACATACTATCTGCCGATTAAAAACTATGGTGACAATATGAAGAATAAGACCTCAAAAATAAAAGACCTGCGAAACCTACTAACAGCTCCGGCTCCTTTTGAAATGGATCTGCCTTGGGGAAATTATAATTTCTCCAGACGTTTCTATGATATCGTTCATGATTGGGGCATTCCGACAGAAAAAGAAGTTGCCTTTATAAAAAGTTATATTAAATCAAATGATTATAAAATCCTCGATTTAACTTGCGGCGGCGGGCGTCATGCTCTCGGTCTGGCCGAATACGGGTACAATATAACAGCGATTGATATCGGCGGCTATCCGGTTGATCAAGCACGTCGGATTGCCGGGAAAAAGGGTTATAAAATTGATTTTATTCGCGGCGATGTCAGAGAAATAAATTATACAAACGAATTTGATCTGACCTTTTTAATCTGCGGGCAACTGGGACATTTTTCACCTGAAGATGCTTTAAAAATATTTGAAAACGGTTCTCGAGCATTAACAAATGGCGGTATATTGATCGCTCACCTTCCGGTTTTTGGATCGTCCGACACAGAAAATAGTGTCCACTGGTATCAGGAAAAAGAACCGTTTTATTTTTCTCATCCGTCAGTTGTGCACCGGGAACAGTATTATTATGCCGACCAAAGGATCAAACTAATTCGCGATTTTGCCATTGATACGACAACCAGAGAAAACCGGCTTTTTGGGATTTCGGAGAAGAATTATATCCCAGAGGAAATAATCAACTTTGGAACAGAAAGCGGTTTTAGGCTTCTGGAGATGTTTGGCAGCTATGACAGAGAACCCCTATCAACAGATTCTCAGGACAATATCTACGTTTTCAGTAAAAAATAAGCGACTTTTGGCCGATATTCCACATAAACATAAAAGATATCTGAATATTTTCACTTGCTTTCTGGGGAACTTTTATTATTATTGTTAGTTGAAAAGAATTGATGGAACAGCGTTTAAAGGAATTCGAGATATGAAAAAAGAAATTCATCCCAAATATTACGAGACAACAGTAAGTTGTGCGTGTGGGAATGTATTTGAAACAAGATCCACCATAAAAGATATCAGGGTGGAAATTTGTTCAAATTGTCATCCGTTTATAACCGGACGTCAGAAACTGATTGATACCGCCGGTAGAGTTGATCGTTATCGCAGAAAATACGGTCTTGATAAAAAAGACGACAAGAAGTAATAAATTGACCATCTTTATTAATAGGCAGAATAAATTTGTTCTTCCTATTTAAAGGACTATACGTATATTATTATGATACAGGAATAGTCCTTTTAACTTGTACAGCAATTTAGCGAGGTATATATGTCCGATTTGGCAGTTGGTGGTCAGGCCGTAATAGAAGGTGTTATGATGAGGTCGAACGATAGAATTTCGACCGCGGTTCGTTTACCTTCCGGTGAGATAGTCGTAAAGACAAGCAACTATATATCTAAAACTAAGGCGGCCAAAGTATTTGGATGGCCGATTATCCGAGGTGTCATAACCTTTGCTGAGATGATGATAATCGGTATTAAGACTCTAAATTTCTCGGCCGATATTGCCGTTCGTGAAATCGAAAAAGAGGAAGCGAAGGCTCAGGGTAAAGAATATGACGAGAAGGAAAAAAAGACCAGCAATCTGGTTTTAATCGGAACGGCCATTTTTGCGGTTGCTCTCGGTATCCTTATATTTTTCTTCTTGCCTTTGGCGATTTCTACCTGGTTTGATGTTGATAAAGATGCAATAGCTTTTAATCTTGTGGCCGGATTAATCCGGGTCACTCTATTTTTGGTATATGTCTGGGTAATCTCATTTTTTGGAGAATTCAAACGCGTCTTTCAATACCATGGTGCCGAACATAAATCGATTTATGCCTATGAAAATGGTGATGACTTGACCGTTGAAAATGTGGGACGTTTTTCGACCTTGCATCCGCGCTGCGGAACAAGTTTTATCCTGATCGTGGCACTTTTTGCGATGTTGGTTTATTCGATATCGGATACATCATATTTTTTAATCACAGGCGAATCACCAACTCTTATAAAACGATTCCTGATTCATTTTTCGCTTCTGCCTCTGGTGGCAGGAAGCTCTTATGAACTCTTAAAGCTGTCCGGTAAAACCCGCGATAATGCTATCACGAAGTTTCTTATCAAACCTGGGCTTTGGCTACAACGGATTACAACTCGTGAACCATCGCCGGAGCAGATGGAAGTTGCTATCGTTGCTCTGGAATCGGCACTGGGAGTGACCGAATCGCATTTAGACGTCAAAAAAACTTGCCTTTAGTTTCTCAATATTTTTATTTTCCCTTGTGAGGAAGTGTGTATGGCTATGGAAGTAAATGAAATAATAGATAATTTTGAAAAACGCCTTGAAGAGCTCAATTCTGAGTTGATCGATCAGGCGGTCCTTACCGATCAGTCGCGCCTGAAATATCTTTCCCGAGAAAGAAGCCATATCGAAACAATCCTCACGACCGGAAGAATCTTTAAAGATTGCCAGAAAAATATTAATGGCGCCAATGACATCCTAAATGAATCCAAAGATACCGAATTAATTGAAATGGCCAGAGAGGAATTGGCCGAGGCAACGGCAACTTTGGAAAAAACAAAGAAAGAATTGGATCGTTTACTGGCACCACGTGATCCGAATGATGTCAAAAACGCCATGATTGAAATCAGAGCCGGAACCGGCGGTGATGAGGCAGCCATCTTTGCGGCCGATTTGTATCGGATGTATAGCAGATTCAGCGAAAATCAGGGCTGGAAAATTGAAACTTTATCATCAAACCCAACCGGTGTTGGCGGCCTGAAGGAAGTGATATTTCTTGTTAACGGCGATTCCGCTTATGGTCAACTTAAATTTGAATCAGGAGTGCATCGTGTTCAGCGCGTTCCCCAAACAGAATCGCAGGGACGCATTCATACTTCGGCGGCGACTGTCGTGGTATTATTAGAGGCTGAGGATGTAGATATTAAAATAAATGAAAATGACCTGAAAATTGATGTTTTCCGATCATCCGGCCCGGGTGGTCAGTCAGTCAATACTACCGATTCGGCGGTTCGTATAACATATCTGCCAACCAACCTGGTTGTTACCTGTCAGGATGAAAAATCGCAGCACAAAAATAAGGCAAAAGCGATGCGGGTCCTGCGCGCTCGTCTATTGGATCAAGCGACTGAAGAGCATAATAAGGATATGG
This sequence comes from Candidatus Zixiibacteriota bacterium, assembly GCA_030591405.1. GTDB lineage: Bacteria > Zixibacteria > MSB-5A5 > GN15 > PGXB01 > JAAERC01. Next base: position 4,509 of record JAUVBC010000029.1, on the reverse strand, counting down.
CGTTAGAGAGACGAGCCCTGGTTTCCAGTGGTGATCGCTCGGCCAAAATTCGTACTTATAATTTCCCTCAATCGCGGGTTACCGATCATCGTATTGGTCTGACTCTACATCGCCTTGACGCCATTCTGGAAGGTGATCTCAACGACATAATTGCCGCTCTTAAAAAACATGAGCGAGAGAAAAAACTCGAAGCAGCCGGTAAAATGTGACAAGCCGCATCTTTAATGATCTTTTTGGTTTCTTAATACTGTATCAATTATTGCTTTTTAGTATTACATTATATCACTGATTTAAATACTACCATTGAATGGTGTCGATTGCACAAATAAACTTGACAAATTTACTGTTATTGCTATCTTTCTAAGGCGTAGTTTACTGCATATTGTATAATAATTTATACAAATCGAATAAGCGAAAGGGGAATTTATACACAACAGCTAATGAAATAAAAGTTAAGGCTGATTTTACGATACGGAGGACAATTATGTCAAACAGCTTTAAAATAATTTGGCTGAATGGTAAGTTTCTTTTTTGGGTTTTTACGTTACTAATCTGTTTTGTTCATCACTCAACTGTCGCACAAGACGCCGGAGTTATTCCTTATTCTATCAAAATTGAAAGTAAGATCAACGCCCTGTCTGGTGATACGATAACTCTCAATATTATAAAAACAGGCGGCACCGAGATGGCATACGGTTTTGATTTTATGATCGGCTTTGATCAATCAAAATTATTTAACCCAACTATCAGCTATGGAGAACTATTTATTATCCCGGGTGATTTTGAATGGGAACTGTTGACTCTGAACGATGGTCCATTTCCGGAATGTGATCAAGGCGGATGCCCCTCAGGATTAATCGAATTGATTTCAATAGCAGATATAAATAATGGGATACACCATCCTATAAAAGACCCGGAAACCGGTAAAATAAAGGTAATCCCCAATAATACAGTGTTATTCTCTATAAATTTTAACATTGCAGATTATCTCGACCCGACCGAACCGTATGTTCCGGTATTCTTCTTCTGGACATTATGTTCAGACAATCAGGTCGCATTTGCATATGATTACGACGGCATTTTAGATATCAGATCAGCCTTCTCCCGCTTTGTTATGGATAGCGATGGCTTACCCGGATGGATCAATATAACCGATTATAATTCGCAATTTCCCACCAATCAGGGCGCTCCGGATGAATGCATTTTATTAGATATGTCGGGTATGTCGGAACGCTTATGTGACTTTTTTAATGGCGGCATGAGCTGGGGATGCGGTGACGTCAACTCAGACGGCAGGATAAATATCCTCGATATTATTTTTCTAATTAATACTAAATATAAAAATGGTCCATTGCCTAATATTGAAGAATATGGTGATTTGAATAATGATGCCTCAATTGATATTTTGGATATAGTATATCTATTAAATTATATTTACAAAAATGGACCTCAACCGAATTGTCCACAGCCTTGATATTTAAAATTTTCAGAATGCCGGACGATACAATATTCCGACAGATTATTGAAGAGCGTAAACGCAGCCATCCATGCTGGAAAAATACACAACGCCATCGAGAACAGCCGGAGCAGATATAATTCCCTGACTGGTTTTAAAAAACCATAGTTGCTCAGATGTTTTGGCGTCAACCGCATATAAATAACCACTATAGGTTCCGAGATATAATACTCCGTCGGCTATTGCCGGCGAAGAAATTATAGGATGTCCGTCGGCCCGATAGGACCATTTTTCCACTCCTGATAAGCCATTGATGGCGTAACAATACCCACTCATGCATGTAAGATAGACAACCCCATCACAGACAGCCGGAGAACTTTGTATTTTCCCCTTTGCCCTGAATTTCCAATTAAGATTCCCCGATGCGGCATCAATGGCATAAAGAGCCCCATCTCGACTTCCAATATATACGTTGCCATCAGAAACGGAGGCCGAGCCTGAAATCCCAGATCCGGTTACATAGCTCCATTTCTCCTTGCCGGTTTTGCTATCAAGAGCATGAATGACAGCATCGCTGCCTCCAAAATATAGCACTCCGTTAGCCAGGGCGGGAGAAGAAAGTATTTTACCATAAGTTTCCTTTTTCCAAATTAACTCGCCGGTATTTATATTCAGGGCATAAAGATAATAATCATTACTGCCAAAATAAACTATGCTATCAGAAACCAGCGGTGAAGATATTATTTTATCACCGGTGGCAAAATGCCAAAGTTTTTTCCCGGTATTTATATCAAGAGCGTAAAAAATGGAATCCTCGCCTCCAAAACAGACAATTCCCAAAGCAACAGCAGGGGAAGATTTAATTTGTTTTCCTGACTTAAATTCCCATATCATCTCACCATTAGAAATATTAACAGCATAAAACATACCACCGCCCGAACCAAAATAAGCGACACTATCTTTTATGGCCGGGCTGGATTCACAGGCTCTTTTCAAAGCTGTCTCAAATTTCCATTTAACACCATTAAGACTTTTTACTCCGGGCGTATTATAAAATCCGGAATTGAAAATATCACCGCGAAACATTGGCGAATCTGTTGTTTTGCGGTTTGATTCCAATGCTTGACCAAAAGCAGAAACTGCAATTAGCATTGCCGCCACTAAAAACATATTTATTAAGTTATAGAATTTCAATTCATTCTCCCTATTTCAACAATGGTATAATATTCAATACTTATACCCCAAAATAACCAAATTTCTCCAAAACGGCAAGCGATCCGTGCCGCATGAACAGATAAATAAACGCAGCAATGCAATTGATAAGTCGCCCAAAATATACAAATTATTAATACGCGGAGATAAACAGTACCATTCTATTTAAGAAGAATCATTTTCCTGCTCAATTTTGTCCCGTTAGTATTTAATTGATAGAAATAAATACCAGAAGCGACCTCATTGCCGTCGAGATCTGTCCCATTCCAGTTGACCTGATGCAAACCAGCACTCAGACGTTCTTCTTTGAGGGTTGTAACTTTTTGTCCGGTAATATTATATACTTCCAAAACAACATCAGCGGCTCGTTCCAGATAAAACCGGATATTTGTTGAGGGATTAAACGGATTAGGATAATTCTGGAATAATACAAATTTGGCAGGTAGCTTATCGTCCATTGGAATATCAGTCGGCTGTTTATTGACCAGCAATGATATATCATCGGAGCCTTCATTGGCCGTTAAAAGGTCAGGAACATCGTCACCGGTAAAATCACAGGCCAGAACTGCCACTGGGTTGTCACCGGCAGGGTAAGATGTGGGAGCAGTAAAATTTCCATTGCCAATGTTATATAAAACTGAAATATCATCGGTATTTTTATTTGATACGGCCAGATCAATATCTCCATCACCTTCAAAATCAGCGCCAAAAACTGAAGTAGGCACCCTCCCAACTTCATAGTTCGATATTGTGGAGAAATGACCGGTACCATCATTATCAAGTATTTCCAGACTATTTGAACCTTGATTTACTACGGCCAAATCGATATCACCATCAATATCAAAATCGGCATAAAAAAGCGAATTAGGAAGACTATCAACTGCCGTCATCCTAATTGGTCCAAATGTACCATCACCCTTGTTTGGCATAACACCTATATAATTATTATAAAAATCGGCAAAGGTCAAATCAATCGCGCCGTCATTATCAATATCAGCGGCAATAAGCGCAAATACGCTGCTGATAAATAGGTATTTTACCGGTTCGGCAAATGTCCCGTCTCCATTATTGGTCAGGATCGATATGTAGGTTGCATTATATTTATTAAAATGCCCCACCGCCAAATCAATATCCCCATCGCAGTCAAAGTCGGCACTGGTTAAACAGAATGGAGATTTGTGCACCGAATCTTTTAATTGATCAGAAAAACTTCCATCACCATTATTTAGTAGTACAGTAATATTACCAAAAGTAGTATCAATCATCCGATTGGCCACAGCCAAATCAGGATAGCTATCGCCATTGAGGTCAGCAGCAGTTATCGATGTCGGTTCATCATCAACACTAATTTCAATTTGCGAGCCGAAAGATCCATCACCATTGTTCAGCCTTATAAATATATTATCTGATTCAAAATTGGCGGTCGCAAAATCGTTATCGCCATCCCGGTCAAAATCGGCGGCACAGATCGAGTATGGAAAATCACCGGCAGGTATGGTTTCAAGTGGTGCAAGGAAAGTCCCCGGACCGGTTGCCTGCGCAATTGTGAAAGACCAGGCAAAAGTTGTTTTAAGAGGAAAACCAGCAGACGAACGAATATCATCAGTAAGGACAACGGTTACATTTTCGCCTGCTTTAAACGGATTGGAAGAATAGAAAAATGCTTTATGTGCCGTTTCATCATATTCAACCGTTCCCTGATAACGACCATATAAATTTCCGGTAACAATCATAGTTGTGTTATTAATAGTTTCGGCTTCAATAGAGATGTTAAACCTGACAGAGATATCTGAGTTGGAAGAAACGCCAAATTCATTTAATCCCGGAAAAGTGATCAGAAT
>JAUVBC010000078.1 GCA_030591405.1 Candidatus Zixiibacteriota bacterium | reverse complement strand
TGTATGCCGCCGAGGGCAAACTCGATGACGCAATTATAGATTATAATTTACTAAAACGCGCCTTTATCGAGCAGCCATATATTTACAATTTCGATATGCCCGACATAAAGTATCTTCCTGAAAATAAGGACAACACTATTCTCAGTTTTGTCGGACTGGCCGGATTATCACCGGTTAAAGAAGCCTTAAATCTTCGACTGCGAACCGACAAAGATCTTGATCTGGTGCAGATAATGTATGATGATCCGGAAATGGAGGAAGCTGAATACGGTCATCTTCCCTTACCGGTGTCGGAGGATTACTATTTTAAATTTTCCATTCCTCAGATTGTATCGCGGCCATCGTTTATAAATAAAATTATCGTCTATGCCAACTCGGAATTACTGGGTCAACTGCAGTTACTCGAGGATGTTGGCGCTGTCGCCAATGAAACTTTTGAGGCCAAAAAATCTTTGATTTATCTTCGTACAGTCGCTCGGGCCATTTTTAAGGGACTGGCCGCGCACAAAGCCAAGAAAAAAGAAGACAAAAATAAAAAGGAAGGCGCCTTTGGTAACTGGCTGAAAAAGGCACTTATCGATGTCGCCACTGATATAAGCGAAAATGCTGATCTCCGCTGCAGTCGTCTTCTACCGGGAAAGATATACGTCGGTGATTTTGAAATTTCACCCGGCACTTATGATATCAAAATTGAATTTATAAATGAGTACGGCAATGTGGTAAGCATCAAAGAGATTAAAGATTATAAAGTATTAAAAACCGGCCTCAATCTCATCGAAGCCTTCTCATTGAATTAGTATTTAAAATAATAAACTAACACATTATTGGCAACATCTTGCTTCACCATAGTGAAACAAATGGCTGTTAAGTAATAAAATATCAATCAAATCAACTCGATCATCACAATTAAGATTTCCAGTTATAAATGGATTTGGTTTTTGCCCGCCATTAAAATAATAATTGATTAGGTATATAATATCGCTTACTGTAACTTCACTATCATAATTAGTATCTCCACAAATATAACCAATATGACAAGCCGCCTCCATTGCGCCAATTAATTCATTACAACTGTTGTTATCAGAAACACAGGGGGATGCATAACTCAAATTAAAATCATTATTGTCCGGATCGCAAAAAACAGGGTCTAAAGAAAAATTACCATTTGTTTCAGCTTGCCCAACGATATATCCTGTCCAATCTCCGCCTTCATTTCCATAAATATCACAACAATAAAATTCCAAAGAATCACAATAAACGCCCCCCCCAACAACATTAAGCGCGATAATACAATTTGACAATGTCGATGTTACGTTACTAAAATATAATCCTGCTCCGATGGGTGCATTATTACTGGCGATAGTGCAGACTTTTATTGATTGGTGCGCGCCATCCTGAATCACAAGTCCTCCACCATAAGAGTGTGCCGAATTTCCAATTAAAGTGCAATTATTAATATTACCTGAAGATAGATTATATTCTTTGGGTGATTTAATGAACAGGCCTCCCCCGGTCTGCGCGGAATTTTCTCGAAATTCGCAGCGTTCAATTATTTGAGCGCTGTTTATACTATATATACCACCTCCTTCATTAGTAGCGACATTGGAATTGAATGTACATTTCACGAAAAGAGTAGCGCCAAGATTTACTTGAAAAGTAGCCCCACCTTTCTTAGCCATATTCCCATCAAAAACAACATTTGTGTTAAGCGGTACACCTCTGGAATAATTCCAATACGCTCCGCCTCCACATTCACCGGCACTATTATTTATAATCTGACAATTATCCAACCATGGAGATGACGAATCACTTGCAACTGCTCCGCCAAAATCTTTTGCTTGACTATCCCTCAAAATGCAATTTTTTATAAATGATATTTCTGAGGATACACTCAATATACATCCGCCAGCTGATTTTCCATCAGCATAGTCGAAAGGAGCATATCCATTGATTATTTGTAATCCATCTATAGTGGCCCCACTTATTTTATTTGATCGAATAATAAACCCCCGATGTGGCTCCGTTTCACTACCCTGGCAATCAATAATTGTAACATCTGGTCCATTTTCTGATTTAACTACGACTTGCTTACTGCCGAAAGCAATATCCCGATTACCGTTTCCTGAATATATACCGTCTGCCACCAAAACCGTATCCCCGTCAACAGCCGCATCTATTCCAGCTTGAATAGTGGGTTGGTCGGATGGGACATTGATTGTGACAGAAAAAGAAGATAATGGAAAAATAAACAGAATCAAAATAATAGAAATTAGTCCCAAGCGCCTATTCATAGCTGCCTCCGCGTAGAAAAAGATAAGAAAAACAGTATTTTGAATACCTTATCAGTATATCAAATTGTCGTAAATTGTCAAGCGCCTAATATGAAACTTGGCCGTTTTAGGAACTTAATTTTTGTTGCAAGAAATTATAATTATTATATATTATTATTAAACGAAACTGAATATAAATCGTCTCTCTTGAAGAGGGAAAAATAAATTTAAACTTAAAAATGATGGGGGATATCATGAAACGAACTCTTTTGCTTTTGGTTATTGTTGGGTTTGCTTTTTCACTATTACAATGCTCCGGGACTGCTGTAGATCCCAATGATCCGGTAAACAATCCGCCGGCCGACCCGGGTGATTTAACCTCGGCTGATAAATCGCTGGCTGAATCAGGCAATATATTCGGTTTGAAACTGTTCCGCGAAATTGTCGCCAATGAAGTCGATACCAATATTTTTATCTCGCCATTATCAGTTTCGATGGCGCTCGGGATGACCTACAACGGTGCCAATGGCGACACCCGTGCGGCGATACAACAGACTCTGGAGTTGCAGGGTCTGACTATTGAAGAAGTCAATGGTTCCTACAAAAATTTGATAAATATCTTATCAAATCTCGACCCTAAGGTATTATTTGAAATTGCCAATTCAATCTGGTATCGCAATGGAATTCCGGTTAAGGAGACTTTTCTTAATCTGAATCAAATTTATTTTAATTCCGAGGTTACCGCTCTGAATTTTAACGATAACGGTTCAGCGACAACAATCAATAATTGGGTTGACAACAAAACGCATGGTAAAATCTCCGAGATAATAAACCCTCCAATAAATCCTGATGCCATTATGTTTCTTATCAATGCTATCTATTTCAAGGGTGATTGGACCTATCAATTCGACCCTGAATATACACGAGAGCAGTCATTTTATTTAATGGATGGTTCTTCAAACAAATGCAATATGATGATGCAACAGGGATTTTATAAGTATTATGAGAACGATGATTTCCAGACTATTGATCTTCCCTACGGCGATGGTGATTATAGCATGACAATATTTTTGCCCAAAGCTGAAACCGGAGAAAATGTAAACACGCTATCAGCAAAATTTACAAAAGAGAATTATGAGGCATGGTTGGTGAATTTTGTTGAGAATGAAGTCTTACTATATATTCCGAAGTTTGAAGTTGAATATGGATTAGTAGTAAATGACGCTCTGAAAGCTCTTGGAATGGAAATTGCTTTTGATCCAATTAAAGCCGACTTTACAAATATTGCCGACATGGAATTATATATTAATGAGGTTAGGCATAAAACTTATGTCAAGGTTGATGAGGTCGGCACTGAAGCGGCCGCTGTCACAATTGTGGAAATATTTGAAACGACCTCTGAACCGCCATCATTTAAAACTATAAACATCAATCATCCATTTTTATTCGTGATACGAGAACATAGTTCCAATTCAATTTTATTCATGGGTAAAATCACAAACCCGGGGTTGCTTGAATAGTATCTTAAAAAATTTTAAAGCCGGATTGAATTTTCAACCCGGCTTTTTTTGTGCGTTCTTTTCTATTGTATAATTTTACCCCATAAACGGATAGCGGTAATCCTTCGGTGAAACAAAAGTCTCTTTAATCGTGCGTGGTGATGTCCAGCGGATCATATTAAGCATCGAACCAGCTTTATCATTAGTTCCCGATGCCCTACTGCCGCCAAACGGCTGCTGTCCGACAACCGCCCCGGTTGGCTTATCATTGATATAGAAATTACCGGCCGCATGACGCAGGATATTTCCGGCTTTTAGTACTGCCGCTCTATCTGTGGCAAAAATCGCCCCGGTTAATGCATAAATCGAGGTTTTATTTGCCTCTTCAAGTGTCTCAACAAATTTATTATCTTCATAGACATAGATGGTCAGCACCGGTCCAAAGATTTCCTCTTCCATCAATTTAAAATGCGGATCGGTCGTTAGGACTATCGTTGGCTCAATGAAAAATCCCTTTGAATCATCATATTTGCCACCGCATAAAATTTCGCAATCACCGGCACTCTTCGCAAAATCGATATACTCAGTGATACTATCAAATGCCGGTTTATCAATCACCGCATTAACAAAATTCGAGAAATCTTCGACATCACCCATCTTGAGCGAGTCAACATCAGCAATCAACCTGTCTTTCAAACTTGGCCACATAGATTTTGGAATATAGGCTCTTGAGGCGGCGGAACATTTTTGTCCCTGATACTCAAAAGCGCCCCGAATCAATCCGGTTGCAACCGCTTCCATATTGGCAGAGTTATGCGCAAAAACAAAATCCTTACCACCGGTTTCACCAACAATTCGCGGATAGCTCTTGTATCCGGCAATATTGGCCCCAACCGTTTTCCACATCGTTTGAAATACGCCAGTACTTCCGGTAAAATGAATTCCGGCCAGATCGCGATGTTTAAGCACCATTTCACCGACATCGGCACCACGAGCGGTCACCATATTGATAACACCATCAGGCAGACCAGCCTCTTTTAATATCTTCATAAGGAAATATGCGGTATAGGTCACCGATGAAGCCGGTTTCCAGAGAGCGACGTTACCCATTATCGCCGGTGCTGTTGGCAGATTCCCAGCAATCGACACAAAATTAAACGGAGTCACCGCAAAAACAAAACCCTCAAGCGGACGATAATCGGAACGATCCCAGATTCCGCTGGCATCATTAGGCTGCATATCATAAATCATCTCGGCGAAATAAACATTATACCGGAAAAAATCAGCCAGTTCACAGACAGCATCGACCTCAGCTTGAAAAGCATTCTTACTATGTCCAAGCATCGTAGCGGCATTGACCAGATTCCGATACGGTCCCGCCAAAAGATCGGCCGCTTTCAAAAATATCGCGGCACGCTCGGAAAACGGCATATTTTCCCAATCCTTTTTCGCTTTGGCTCCGGCTACTATCGCATCCGCGATTTCCTTTTTACCGCCCTGATACCACTGCCCCAGTTCCAACGAATGATTGTGCGGGGCGGTGATTTTTTTCGGATCGCCAACGCGAATCTCATCGCCATCAATAATCATCGGAATATCAAACGACTGCTTTTTTAATTCATCAACAGCCTTGATCAATCCCTCGCGCTCCGGAGTGCCCGGCGCATACGAATAAATAGGCTCGTTTTCCACTTCAGGAACTCGATAGTTTCCCATATTCTCCTCCAAATATCTGGCTAAATCTCATTATTCCTTTTTGGTTTCCGGATAAAAAAGAGCCGAAAACATCAAAACCAATATCCCGGCTAATTTACAATTTTAAATAAAAAGTGCAACCCCCATCCTGCCGAATAGCAATAAAAACAGAAAAAAACAATATAACTTGAGAAACGGAACTTTAAATTGTATAATTCGTATCTGACGGAAACAGAAACAAACAAAAAAGATAATATTGCGTTAATCCTGAATATAACAAAAACTCGACAGGAGATAAAAATGAGTCAACAAAAAGAAATGACAAAAATACCCCCGGCACCAAAATGGGATCTGGAATCAATATTCCCGGGAGGAAGTCAATCAAAAGAATTCGAAGCTTTCAGGCAGGAAATCAAAAATGATATTCCAAAGATAAAAGAAAATTTCGCGAAACTGCCAACTGAACTGGATGATTCCAATCTTGAATCCTGGGTTGATTTTATACTGAAAATTCAGGAGTTTCTGGATCGCATCAACCACGGAAACTCATTCGCCCATTGTCTGGTAAGCCAAAATGTCAAAGACACCAAGGGGCATCAGATCGTTGGCGAGATGGATGTTTACGCATCTGAATATGAAAAACTAATGGTATCGTTTGAAGCCTTTGCCAAAAACCAGATAGATTCCGAGTGGCAAAAACTGGTTGACCATGAAAAGCTAAAAAATGTTGCCTTCTATCTCAATGAAACCCGCGAGCTTGCTCGTAAAAAAATGGATCCACAGTTGGAATCGTTTGCGACAGATATGGCTGTTAATGGATATCATGCCTGGAATCGGCTGTATGATAAAATGTATGGTGATTTGACTTCAGATTTTACCGAAAATGACGAAACCAAAAAATTGTCTTTGGGACAGTTAGCCAACAAAATGGCAGTCTCGGATCGCCCCACTCGCAAACAGGCTTTTGACTGTATCGAGGAAGCCTGGGAACGGCGCGCCGAACTGGCAGCAATGGCACTGAATTATCAGGCTGGATTTCGTCTGACTATGTATGAAAAAAGAAACTGGCAATCGGCACTTTTCGAACCGCTGCACAATTCTCGCATTAGTGAAGAAACTCTAAATGCGATGTGGGGTGCCGTTGTGAAAGGTACCGCAAGATTGGCTCCGTATGTCAATGCCAAGAAAAAGCTGCTCGGTATCGATAAATTTGCATGGTACGATCAGTATGCCCCGGTCGGCTCTTCCGACAGATTATTCTCATTTGAGGAAGCCGGCGACATCATTGTCAAAAACATCAAAGAGTTCAGCCCCGAACAGTCAGAATTCTGCCGGAAAGCTCTTGACAAAAACTGGGTCGAAGCCGAGGATCGCGCCGACAAAGCCGGAGGCGGTTATTGCACCCGTCTGCCAATTGCCAAAGAGGGTCGTATCTTTATGACCTTCAGTGGTAGTTTTTCGGAACTGGCGACACTGGCTCATGAACTGGGGCACGTCTATCACGGACATGTTTTGAAAGATCAACCGGCCTTTGCCAGCATTTACCCGATGACTCTGGCTGAAACTGCCTCAATTTTCTATGAGCTTCTGGTTAAAGATGCCGCCTTGAACTCGGCAACCGAAACCGATGAAAGACTGATGCTTCTTGATCAACGACTTCAGGATGCTCAAACCCTCTTCTCAAACATATATGCTCGATTCTTATTCGATAAGGCCTTTTATGTCGAACGGAAAAAAGGTATGGTCAGCCGTGCCCGACTTGATGAAATCATGGTGCAGGCTCAAAAAGATGCATTTGCCGGAATGTTAGAGGGTGACGATGCTTATCATCCGTTGTTCTGGGCCTCCAAACTTCATTTCTTCCTGACCGATGCTCCGTTTTATAATTATCCCTATACCTTTGGATTTTTATTCGCCAACGGCGTTTATAATCTGGCCAAAAAAGAAGGTCCGTCATTTGCCAAAAAATATGACGCTCTGTTATCCGATACCGGACGGATGACCGCCGAAGAGGTGGCAAAAAAACATCTCGGCGTTGATCTGACCAAACCTGAATTCTGGTTGGGTGCCGTTGAATTAGCCTTGGGCGACATAGACCAGTTTGTGAAACTGGTTGATGAAGTCACAAAATAGATTAAATGAAGCTAAAAGGTCAGGCGCAATTATGCACCTGACCTTTTTTTATAATTCCTTTCCTACCGCTTAAACCCCCAGCGTCTGGGCCGCTAATTCGTAATCATGAGATGCCACCCAGAGGATATAACCGAATCCGCCCCGGCCGTCAGCAGTGCCATTGGCGGCATAGACATTGATTCCGGCATTGGCTAATTTTAAATGATGCTCAACCAAAACACCAAGCCGATCATCGCCACGAATCAAAAATGCCTTTTTGGGTCCAACTAACGGAATACCTGATTCTTCGGAAGCCATTTTTAATTTCTTTGCATCTTCAGGGAAAAAACAGATCTGCACTTCATTTTCGCCCAATGGAAAGGCGGTGAAGTTTATCAAATTTACGCCATGTGCGCTGCAAAACTCCAGAAGTCTGCGGACTTCTCCCGGCTCATCCAATACAACCGCGTAAAAATACTCAACTCTTTGCACTGATTCTGCCATTTAACTCCTCCATCAAAATATTTTTCAAACAAATTATATCGCTGTTGATAATTTCTATGTATATAATTTACGTAACGATGCGCCAATTCGCAATTATTTCCAAAAAATTAATAGATATCGTCAAAAAAAACTTTCCAACGATTTAACTCAGAGATTCATGTTTCGGCTTTATGTCCATAAAAAAACCGGCCCAAATTGACCGGTTTTTAACAGAATATCTATTTGTCTTTATTCAGCACGCGGCAATATTATATAAAATGGTACCGAGCCTGAGTGATCTTTAAAAGATGGGTCTTCACCATAAGTATGTTCATTAGATGCGGCAACAGAAACCTGAATCGAATCCAATGTCGTCAGGTCAACATCATTTGTTGTTGCCGGAGCAAGAGTGCGGGAAAGAACAATTGTCCAGGTGTGCGGCGAACTTGAGCTATCATAAACCGAAGCGGCTAAGACATTCCATTGGTCTTGACGCGTCGCACTCGAATAGATTGTTGTATCAATTGCAAATCCCGGCATTTTATATCCGGCCACAGAATCCCAGCCGATAAATGGACTAGGATTGAAATCCTCAACATCACTGTAATACAAATATGGTCCGTGAAAAGCGGTATCATCGGGGTGCATCCACAAAGGTCTTGAAAACATACTGTACCAGTTTTCCCTGTAAGGCTGCTGGGGATTCATAACGCTCGGA
>JAUVBC010000303.1 GCA_030591405.1 Candidatus Zixiibacteriota bacterium | reverse complement strand
TTGATTGAATTGGCAAAATATTATGAGCATCATAAAAAAAACTATTTGGCTGCGCTGGACTGCACCAGTAAAGCTCAAACGATATGTCCCGCAAGGCGATACGATCGGGATGGGATAATCAGAAGAAAAGCCCGTCTTGATAAAAAATTGACCAAATAGCCATCTCTAAATAAACCTCCAAAGAAGTCGATATCATAATGTATGAGTGCGAATATGGACAAAAGCCAGGAAATCTTTTATAAGATTTTGGCTGAACATAAAGAATTATCATCTCTGCCTCAGGTATTGGCTGAGGTTCTAAAAGTTTCATCCAATGAAAATTCATCGGCTGATAATCTGGCTGGCGTAATAATGAAAGATCCAGCGCTGACAGCTAAACTGCTCAGGGTTGTCAACTCACCATTTTGCGGTCAGGCTCGTGAGGTCACCTCAATAAAACAGGCGGTCATGGCACTTGGTATCAGAACTGTCACTGCACTTGCATTGTCGACTTCCGTTTATGACCTTACCAATAAGTTCGATACTTTAATTAATCGGAAAAAATTCTGGCGCCATTCGCTCGAAGTTGCTATCGCTTCGCGGATGATTGCCGAGAAGATCGGATATGAGTTACCCGAAGAAGCGTTTGTTGCCGGGTTGCTGCACGATATTGGTGTTCTGATTCTTGAGTCATCATTCCCCGAAGAGTTTAAACGTATTTGGAGGCTGGTTGAATCGGGCGAAAAGCAGGAACTTGTGGAGCAGCGAACATGGGGAACAGATCATGCCAAAGCGGGACAGTTTTTGATGGATCAATGGGGTATCCCCAAAAAGCTGGGTGAGGCGATAGGTGCACATCATGAGATGATCGAGCATGGTGAATTATCGTCAGGCAAGAAACTGAATTTAATATTAAATCTTGGCAATCAGATATCGCGCTTCAGGGTTTATAGTATGCCGCCGCCGGAATCCAGAGACCTTGAAAACAGAGATCTGATAGCTGTCAGCCTCGGTATATCTCAGGAGCAATTGGCCAAGATCAGCGAAAATCTTGTCAGTGAGGTTATCAAAGAATCTGGTTATCTTGAAATCGAAATAGGTTCTCTTGAAGAACTGTTTTTACAGGCTAATCAGCTTCTTTTCAAACAATATATAGCGACCGAGAATCTGCTTCGTGAGAACCGTACGATGAAGCAGCAGATTAATCGGGATCAGGTTAAAAAGGCGGCATTGGAATCATTAAATTCTTTGTCGGCGACTTTCTCCCACTATATCAATAATGCCATTACCGCCATTATGGGTCGGGCTGAACTGATAGAAAATGGTATTACCAAAGGTGAGATAGTTGATAAAAATGGTTTGGCCGGGTTATCATCGCAGATTATTATCGAGGCTGTTGACACTATCACGGTTATCCTTGGTGAGCTAAATAAGATATCGATGTATGATAATCCGACTCAGCTCGATGATGATTATCTTTCCGATTTTGAAGAGAAAATTAAAACTCAATTAAAAAATCTTACAAAGGCCAGCGTCTCTATCGGCTGATAAATAACCTCTCCCAAACACGACTAAAATTGTCATTTATTCAAATTAGTAAATATAAAATTTGCGATAAATCAATATAAATGATTTGACAAAATTATTTGTAGTTTGTATATTTAAGAACATTCTTCCATGGGCTATTGGTCATTAGTATTGAGGGAAAAGGTAAATCTAAACGATGGCAATTCTTGTTGCCAGGGAGGCCTCATGTTCAATAAAAAATTTGGTTTAATATCGGCGCTTGCAGTATGCCTGATATTATTCAGCCCATTAATTTCAATGGCGCAGAATCCGGTTGAATTTGAAAATGTAGATGCCGGATCAGGCGAGGCCTTTGATATGCGGGTTGCCGATGTTGATGGGGATCATATTGATGATATTATTTTTGTCGGCGTGTATGATGAAAGACTTCATATAATGTATGGAATGGAAAACGGTGAATTTGAGCCTTCGGTTGCATATCCGGTTGGTGGAAACTCAATGATAACCGCCTATTTAAATGATGATGAGTTTTTGGATGTGGTATGCTCATACAATAATGAGTTGAATATTTTTATAAATGATGGTGATAGAACATTTTCCATAAACTCTATTCCGCATGAATATATATCTGTAGGTGGTGTGGGAACCGGGTTTTTTAATGACGATTCTTATCGGGATATTATTGCATCTATAGGACATATTTATTATGGCGACGGGAGTGGCAATTTCCCCACTGTTGATACATTATCATTTAGTTTTCAAACTGTTTATGTCAGCGATTTTAATAATGACAATATTGATGATGTTGTTGCTTTAGGAAGTGGCGGTAACGGGAATATATATTTGAATAACAATAATGGTAGTTTTACGCCGATGGGTTCTATTTCATTAGGCGGACTTGCATTGGGGACTTCAATCAAAGAACCGTTTGCCGATTTTAATCACGACGGAAATGCCGATTTTGCTTTTGTTGGTGACTATGGAGGCGGTAACAGCCGGATCACGATTGGCTATGGTGATGGTGCCGGCGGGATTGCCAATTCCGAATATAGAGAATTGACCGGCATATCCTATGGTATGGTTATTGCCGATGCCAATAGAGATAATTATCTGGACCTGATCGCCTCAAATATATCACATTCAAGGATGGAATTATACCTTGGCAATGAAGAAGGTGATTTCGACGAACCATATTTTTATTCATTCAATACCGAATCATGGGCAAAATCCGTAGGCACCGGTGATTTGGATCGCGACGGAAACCCGGATTTCGTCGTAGGAGGATATTGGGATTATGGTGGTGAAAAGGTAGTACTTTTAATGAATCAGAGTCCGGATGTGCCGGTGCTTGCCAACCCGATGATTACGACCGGCTATTCAAATGTTGGTATTGATATGGTTAATCCGACCGGTTTTAAATTATCGCAAAATTATAAAACGGTGGCAGGGGCGGATTACTGGCGGCAGGATATAAATCTTGATAACAGTGTTGATGAGCGGGCGATCGATTATAATCTTCAATATGGCGAATATGAAATCACCATCAATCCAAATCCGGATGTAACAACCGGTTCCAAATTCTCTACGACTGTAAATATCGGTTCGGATGAAATGGTATTTTTCAAAGATTATGATTTAGCGGCAGGTTCAAGAGCGGCAACAGATCCGTTTGTTTTTTATTATACCGTTGAAGCGAATCCGTCGATGCAGCCAGCCAATGGTTCATCAGTTGCCTCTGAAACACCATCGTTTGACTGGAGTGG
>JAUVBC010000304.1 GCA_030591405.1 Candidatus Zixiibacteriota bacterium | reverse complement strand
ATAAATACAAAATAGTAACAATTGATATGTTTGGACACGGACTTAGTACCAAAGATGTTGACCCGATTATGGTTCCACGTCTCAGTGCCGAGGTCACAGTTGATCTGATGAAAACTATCGGTCTGCCCTATTTTGCCGTTGGTCACAGTTTTGCCGGAAATGTTATGCCCGAGATGATAAAACTCGATGGTAATAAATTAAAAGGTGCCGTTTTTGTTGATTGTACCTATCTCGGTGATTGGGAAATTTTGAAAACGAGAGTAAAATTTGGCAAAAGCATGTTGACTCTATCGGATGATAAGATCGGGGATGAAGCGGAATACTGGTACAATTCATTAATTGTTGAAAGCGCTTCACAGGAAGACAGAGATTTTATTTTGTCTTCGTTTAAAAAAGGTAATCACCGCTGGATGTTTCAATCGGTGGCCGGATGCGACCAGTTTATTAAACGATATCCAATCAAGGAAACACCAATCAGAGATAACCAGCCGATTTTTATAATGGAAAGTGGCAGCGGAATTGGCATAAATTTCCGAAAATCATGGGTCAATTATTTTAAACTGGCCGAATATTATCTATTTGAAAAGGCTGGCCACTTTTTCTTTATCACCGACCACGAACGGTTTAATAAGATTTTATCCGCATTTTTGGATGAAAACACTTAGGATTCATTGGATAAAATCATATTCTCTCATTCACTCCCTAACCGTTCCAGCTCTTTTTGGTAGTAATCATTCTCCGGATCATGCGCGACCGCGTTTTTTCTTGCTTCCAATGCACCATCTATTTTATTATTGGCTTCAAGTATTTCCGCCAGAGTAGTAAATACTCGGGCACGATACTTACCCGGTTGTACCTGCGGCAATGTCTTACGGACAAACATCTCGGCTTCATCGAGATTGATTTTTCGTATCAAACACCACTTGGCGAACATATAATAGGCGTCGCGATTATCTTGCCAACCGCGAGCCATCGTTGTCTTTTTTATACCAATTGCTTTTTGAACATCCTTTTCAATATACAGTGCATAATCAGCCTGCAGATCAATATTGGCACTTTGCATCTGTTGATTTTTTGACAAGGCGGAGACCTCAATACCGGCCTTGAGATATTTTTTCAATTTATCTAATTGACCAGCTTTGACAGCCAGTCGGGTCATCAGACGGGCAACATCGACAATATTTTTGTCATTTTTTTTCACCATCCCCAAAACGGCATCGGCCGCCGGGATAACCTCATCAAAAGCAAGCTCATCTTTCCAGACAGCATTGGCAATATTCTCAAATATCTTATAAGAGTAGTCAAATCCGCTCCCTTTACCAAGCTCCAGCGATTTACGGTAAAACTCCACCGCTTTAACATTTTCTCGGATACCGGAATAATAACCGGCTATAAAAAGTGCATCTTCAAAAGTTGCCTTAGTTTTGAATCTTGTGATTCTCTCTTCAACGGTTGTCAAATCGGTCAATGCATTATTTAACATATTGACCAATACTTGAGCTCCGCCGGTATAACCGATCCAGCGCCTGATCGTTTGGCCAGAACTATTTGCCAGAATAAAAACCGGGTAAGTTGTCCCGACTTTATAACTTTCCGCAAGTGTCTCCCCCTCACCTTCGTTGACAATAAGAGGCAGGTGCACCACTTTTTTGAAAGCATCAATTAAGATCTGTTCCGATTCCGCTTCACGAGCGGCTTTTTGACAAAACTCTCAGTCCTCGTGAACAAATTCCAAAAGAATTGGGATCCCCGAATTGGCAGATAATATCTTTGCCTGTTCAAGAGATGCGACCTTTTCTCCAAAAACAAAACCTGATGCCAGCATTAGTAGTGCAATAATAAGAATGGATATTTTTTTCTTATTCATAACAGATGTCCTGTGTAAAATATTAATACATTACTTTATTATACAAAAGTTGGCACCTGGGGAAAAGTATATTTTTCAAAAAGAAATATAATTAATTTCAATATAATCTATTGCTTGATAAAATAACAAATTTTAGCTATATTGGTCTTAGCGGTAAGGTATAAATAAAAATTAAAAGGAGTTAGAAATATGTTAGTAAAAACTTTACTTGAAGACAAACCACACGATCTAATTACTGTTGTTCCAGAAACAACGCTGGACAAAGCTATGGAACTGATGCTCGAAAAAAATATCGGCTGTCTGATGGTTCTTGGTGATGATAAAAAACTCCAGGGCATCCTCAGCGACAGAGATATTTTCAAAACTGTTCATAAAACCAAAGGCGATTTTCACTCGCTAAAGGTCAAAGATATTATGACTGTCGCCGTGATTTCTGGAAAATTGACCGATGAGGTTTCCAATATTGCCTGGGTGATGCAGAAAAACTATATTCGCCATATTCCGATTGTTGACGACAATAGTGTTGTCGGTTTAGTCTCGCAGCGCGATATTCTTAAGTACGAGATTGAAAGGCAGGAGATAGATAACCGCTATCTTCAGCAGCATTTGGATGGCACCCATACCCGCGACCGCTCCGCCGATTTATAGAATTATTTTATTTTGGGGATAGTTCTGGTTTTACCTGGTCAGGACTTTTATCATCTGACTATGGATTTTGCGGTTGCTGCCAAGAATATAATCATCATAGATAGAATATTTTTTGCCCTCAAAATTGGTGATTTTTCCACCCGCTTCTTCAACAATAATTTTGCCGCCCGCCGTATCCCACGGATGTAACTTCTGTTCCCAAAAACCATCAAAGCGCCCACAGGCGAGATAACATAAATCAAGCGCCGCCGAACCGGCTCGCCTGACACCTCGGGCCGATCGTGCAAAACGATTAAAGAAATCAAGGTTATTATTCTCAGACACTGCTATATCATATGGAAATCCAGTCGCGAGCAGAGCTTTGTCCAATTTTTTTTGATTTGAGACAACAAGTCTTTTCCGGTTCATAAATGCTCCGCCATTTTTTCGAGCGTAAAATAGTTCATCCCGCAATGGATCATACACCACACCAATAATTATTTCTCCATTACATTCCAGCGCAATAGAGACCGCCCAGAAGGGAAAACCATGAGCGTAGTTGGTGGTTCCGTCAAGCGGATCAATCACCCATCTGAAAATCGAATCTTTTTCAACCGATCTCTCTTCTTCGGTAAGAATTGAATGCTCTGGAAAATTGGCCGCGATAGCACTAACGATCAGTTTTTCCGAAGCCAGATCAGCTTCAGTGACAAGATTAACAACGCCTTTAAACGAAATTTTATTTCTCTTCCCTACTCTTTTT
>JAUVBC010000094.1 GCA_030591405.1 Candidatus Zixiibacteriota bacterium | reverse complement strand
CTTTGATTGATATAAAATTATCGTTAAGAAGTTTTGCAATCACTTCATTCTCAAACGATTCTTTTTCCATTACATGACACCAATGACAGGCGGCGTATCCAATCGATAAAAATATCGGTTTATCCTCTGCCTTGGCCAACTCCAGCGCCTCATCGCTCCATGGATACCAGTTGACCGGATTACGAGCATGCTGTAAAAGATAAGGTGAGCTTTCATTTATTAAATGATTGGTAAATGTTGATTCATTATTGATTTTGGCTTCATTTGTCATAATTGAGTTTTTCTCCGAATCATTGGAGTTACAGGGTATTGGTATTAAAAACAGTAGAGCGCATAAATATAGATTTATTACTTTTGATCGACCCGGCATATTTTTGCTCCCAAGAATTAAGATAAAATAGGGCGGGAATTTTCCCCGCCCCATCTTCACTTAAAATTAAAAGAAAGTATCTTTAACTTATTTCACTGCCTTAATTACGAACTGAAATTGATTTTAGTTTGACCAAATAAAACAGGATCGGCGCATATCTCTGTATCCTCTTGTCCAGCAGTAAATTAAAAAATATTGTCAAAGAAAAGCGTAAAAACTTATAAAATTATTTCATTCTCGGGAACTTATCTTCAATTTGTAGGTTCTCAGTAATAGTAATTGTTATTATTAATTGGAGTTGAAAATGTTGGAACAAAAAGTAAATAGAAATTCGCACCAAAGAGAAGTGATTCTGGAGGAACTTCGTATGGTGAAATCGCATCCAACGGCAACAACTCTGTATAAATTGGTCAGCAAGAGATTGCCTAAAATAAGTTTGGGCACTATTTATCGGAATCTTGATCTGCTTTCAAAAAGAGGTGTCATTCAGAAATTGGAAGTTAGCGGTTCGGTTGCTCGTTATGATGGAGATACCGACAAGCATTATCATATCTGCTGCACAAATTGCGGCCGAATTGATGATATCTATCATTTACCTGAAGAACTAATTAATATTGACTTATCCAAAATTGAGGGATATGATGTTAAAGGATACCATATGAATTTTTATGGTATCTGCTCTGACTGCAGAGAAAATCAATAATAGAATAAATCTTAAACTGAAACTAATGGGAAAACTGGAGGTAAGGCAAATGTCTACCAAAGAAACACAAGAAAAAATTATCGACAACATGCACCGCTGGCAGAAAATTGAAAATGCGTCAGTTGCATCAACCGGTGAAGTAATAAACAAAACCAATAATCCGCTTATCCGGCTCGTGATGGAAATTATTCAGCGCGATTCACAGATGCATTTTCGGATTCAGGAAATGATTGCCAATAGCCTGGAGTCAAGTACAATTTCTCTCAGCCCGGATGAGCTGGCCGAAGTCTGGGAT
The DNA here is from genome assembly GCA_030591405.1 of Candidatus Zixiibacteriota bacterium. Lineage (GTDB taxonomy): Bacteria > Zixibacteria > MSB-5A5 > GN15 > PGXB01 > JAAERC01. The sequence continues at coordinate 6,540 of JAUVBC010000094.1, read as the reverse complement.
TTGATTGAAAAACATATTAAACTTGAAGAAAAAACGGTTGAACTGGCCAATGAAGCCAAAGCTGCTTTGAAGGGCAAAAAAATGGTCGTGCAGGAATATCTTATCGACTATCTGTTGATCGACGAGGAGAAACATAATAAGATTCTGCAAACTTTAGAGACGATTAAAAAAGGTATGTATCCTTACGGATGATACTTAGAAACAGAATGTAAATATTAAAATAGATAGAAATGGAAAAGAAAAGATGTCAAGTTTGGTAACCAGGGAAGCGCCCGATTTTACCGCTCAGGCGGTTTTGCCGGATAACTCATTTGCCGAGTTAAAGCTTTCATCGTATCGTGGCAAATATGTGATCCTGTTTTTCTACCCGCTCGATTTTACTTTTGTCTGCCCTTCTGAAATTATCGCTTTTAACAAGGCGCTCGACAAATTCAAATCGAAAAATACAGAAGTAATCGGTGTCTCGGTAGATTCTCATTTCACTCATTGGGCCTGGAAAAATACCGATCCCAAAGAAGGCGGAATCGGCAATATTCAGTATCCGTTAGTGGCAGATCTGAATAAAAATATTTCGCGCGATTATGGTGTTCTAATTGATGATACAGTCGCTCTTCGTGGACTGTTCCTGATCGACAAGGAAGGGGTGATTCGTCATTCGGTAATCAATGATCTGTCATTGGGTCGTAATGTCGATGAGGCGCTGCGGATGGTTGATGCTCTTCAGTTTACTGAAAAGCATGGCGAAGTTTGTCCTGCCAATTGGAAAGAGGGCGAAGATGCTATGAAACCAACTGCGGAAGGTGTTGCCAAATATCTGGCCGAGCACGTATAGGCGAGAAAATATTAAATGCCGGGAGAAATTCTCTCGGCGCTTAATTAAAAGGAGAATATAATGAGCGAAAGAAATGATGTTATAAAAATGAAGGGTAATCCACTGACGCTGATTGGCGACGAAGTCAAGGTCGGAGATACCGCACCAGATTTTACTGTCCTTGATGATAGTCTTTCACCAGTCAAATTATCAGACTTCAAGGGCAAAACGGTTATAATTGTCTCGGTTCCGTCGGTTGATACCCCGACTTGTGATTTGGAAGCAAAAAGATTTAATCAGGAAGCTGGCAAATTTGGAGATGATGTTGTTATCTTGACAATTAGCATGGATCTGCCGTTTGCGCAGGCTCGCTGGTGTGCCGCCGGGGGAGTTGAGAATATAAAATTACTGTCCGATTATCGGGACAGAGCATTTGGTAATAATTTTGGTGTCTTGATAAAGGAATTGGGACTTTTGGCCCGCACGATTTTTGTTGTCGACAAAGAAGGCAAAGTCCAATATATCCAATATGTCGAAGAAACTACCGAAGAGCCAAATTATGATGAAGTCTTGGATGCGACCAAAAAATTATTAGGATAAAAAGCTGGGGAGATGATAGAGTGGAATTCAGAATTGAAAAAGATACGTTGGGCGAAGTAAAAGTTCCCAAAGATGTCTATTATGGTGCCCAGACACAGCGAGCTGTGGAGAATTTTACGGTAAGCTCGCTTCGTCTCCCCATCTCTTTTGTAAAAGCACAGGCAATTATTAAACGCGCCGCCGCTTTGTCTAATATGGCTGTCGGCCAACTCGATAATAATATTGGGCAGGCTTTGGTTACCGCTGCCGATGAAATTTTGGCTGAGAAGTTTAATGATCAATTTGTGGTTGATCTGTTTCAGGCTGGTGCCGGAACTTCTCAAAATATGAACATCAATGAGGTTTTGGCTAATCGTGCCGAGGAAATTCTTGGCGGCAATTTGGGCGAATATAAACAAGTGAATCCCAACGATCATGCCAACATGAGTCAATCTACCAATGATACGATTCATACCGCTATTCACATTGCAGCCTATATTGAGCTGCAAGAACAGCTTTTACCGGCGATAAAAGATCTGAAAACATCGCTCGGTATAAAGGCCGAGGAATTTAAGGATATTATAAAATCTGGCCGGACCCATCTTCAGGATGCGGTCCCGATTAGTTTGGGTCAGGAATTTGAGGCATATTATGGAATGATCAAACATGCCCGCAAAAAAATAAAAAAAGCTTCCGATTCACTGCTTGATTTGGGCATTGGCGGAACTGCTGTTGGAACCGGAATCAATGCGCCATCAGGATATCAAAAAGAGATTATCAAAAATATTAATGAGTCAACTGGTTATTCATTTCGGAGTGCGCCAAATATGTTTGAGGCGATGCAGAGTTTTGGCGTCGTTGTTGAAATCGCCGGAACACTTCGTATCCTGATTTCGGGGCTTCGCAAGATTGCCGATGACCTGAGATTATTAAGCTCTGGTCCGTTGACCGGTTTGGCCGAGATAAAACTTCCGGCCGTACAGCCCGGATCATCGATTATGCCGGGCAAAGTCAATCCTGTTTTGCCTGAGATGCTCAATATGGTCTGTTTCCACGCCCTTGGAAATGACACCGCAATATTGCAAGCCTCGCAGGCAGGGCAACTTGAATTAAATGTTATGATGCCGGTGATCGGATTTAATCTGCTTCAGGAGATTGAAATTTTAACCGGTGGCATTAACAGCTTTAATAATCATTGCCTGAAAGGTATCACTGCCGATGCAAAAAGATGCCGATATTTTGCCGAAAGAAGTCCCTCATTGGCAACAGCTTTGAACCCCTATATCGGATATGCTCAAGCGGCCGATTTGGCCAAAGAGGCTTTGGAAAAAAACCGATCGGTCAAAGAATTGGCGATATCAAAGAAGATTATGGACATTGACAAACTCGAAAAGATATTAGATATTAGCTCGTTGGTAAATAATCACGATGAGTCGGAAAAAATTGATTAATATTGGGTAAATATAGCTGGGAGAACTAAATTATGACAAAAAGATTACAGATTTACAAATGTGAGGTGTGTGGCAATATGGTCGAAGTCGTCCATGCCGCCGGGGGCACTCTGGTCTGTTGCGGTCAGAATATGAGACTACTAAAAGAGGGCGAAACCGACGCTGCAACCGAAAAACATGTTCCGGTGATTGAAAAAGTCAACGGCGGATATAAAGTTACGGTCGGGAGCGTTGAACATCCGATGCAGGACGATCATTTTATCGAATGGATTGAATTAATCGTTGATGGAAAAGCGTATCGTCAGTTTCTAAATCCGGGTGAAAAACCAGAAGCTTTCTTTAACATTGATGGAGACAATGTCACAGCTCGCGAATATTGTAATCTACATGGGCTCTGGAAAGCATAAAAATTTATTAAAATGATCTGGAAAGTTATTAGCTTCCAGTATCAAGCATATAGGACATAACAGGAGGAAAGATGAAATTTGATTCAGTTGATGCCGTATTAGACTTTGCAATTGGCAAAGAAGAAGATGCTGCCGATTTTTACACACAGATGGCTGCCAGAATGTCAAAACCAAATATCAAAGATATTTTTGAGCGGTTTGCTCTGGAAGAGAAAAGTCATAAGGCAAAATTGGAACAGGTCAAAGCTGGCAATCTATTGTTAACATCGAAGCAGAAAATTTTGGATCTGAAAATTGTTGACGTTATGGTTGATAATCGTTTTGATGATGGTGATTTCGATGTCCAGGATGCGATGCTTGCCGCCATGAACTCCGAGAAAGCATCATTTAAGCTGTACACAGATCTGGCCAACTCCACCGACGATGCTGGTTTGAAAGAGACTTTTCTGGCTCTGGCTCAGGAAGAGGCGAAGCATAAACTTCAGTTTGAAATTGACTATGACGATCACGTTTTTCAGGAAAACTAATTTTTAGGGAGAGAATATGACTTTCGAAGAGGCAATCAAAACTGCCATTGAATATGAAATAAAGGTTAGAGACACCTATTTAAACTCTGTCGATAAAATCAAGGATGAAACCGGCCAAAAAGTATTCAAGGTTCTTGGTGATGAAGAACAGGGACATGTTGACTTTCTTGAGTGTAAGTTAGACGAATGGAAAAAAACCGGAACAATCTCATCCAGCGATCTAAAAACAGTTGTACCTTCGTTTGAGAAAATCGAAGAAGGTGTCAAACAACTTGACAACCACATGACTGAAAATGAGTTTGAGACCGAACTGGAAATGCTCAAAAAAGCACTCGGTATGGAGCAGGAGACATCAAATTTCTATCGCAAGATGGTTGATGAGCTTGAATCCAACGGTGAATTTTTCAAACCGTTTCTCGAAATTGAAGATGGTCATACTGCTATCGTGCAGGCTGAGATCAATTACCTGACAAAGACCGGCTCGTTTTTTGATTTTGAGGAGTTTGGTCAGGAATATTAATATTTGACGGAATAAATATTATGACAGATAATAAAAAATTGTTGGCCGATGGCTTATTAAAAGCGATCAAAGCTGAAAGGTATGGACATAGTTTTTATCTGATGGCGGCCAAAAGTACCGAGGATGCCAAAGGACGGGAAGTATTTGAAATTCTTGCCCGCGAAGAACTGGACCATATGCAGTTTTTGAAAGACCAATATAAATCTATTATGGAAACAGGTCAGCCGAATAAGTCGTTAAAATTGGGAACCCAGACAGTTCTTTCCGAGGTTTCCCCAATCTTTTCCAAAGAATTGAGATCGCGTATAAAAGATGCAAATTTTGAAATGACCTCATTGTCGATTGGGATACAGCTTGAGCACGATGCTATGAATTATTATCGGGAACAATCAGAGTCAGTTGCAGATTTGACCATGAAAGATTTTTATGCCAAACTTGCCGGTTGGGAAGCGGGTCACCATCAGGCTTTATTAAAACAACAAGAGGAACTGAAAGAGGATTTCTGGTCATCCAGCGGCTTTTCTCCCTTTTAATCAAACAGTACAATATTGAATATTTATGAATAACAGAGGATACTAAATTATGATTAGTAAGAAAATGGAAGATGGTTTCAATAATCAGATTGCGGCCGAGTTTTATTCTGCCCACCTGTACCTTGCTATGGCGGCATATCTGGAATCTATTGATCTTTCCGGTTTTGCCAATTGGATGAGAATTCAGTTTCAGGAAGAAGAGTTTCACGCGCACAAAATGTTTGACTACGTTATTGAGCGTGATGGAAGAGCCGCTTTGAAAGGATTTGAAGCTCCTCCGTTTGAATGGAAATCACCTTTAGATGTATTTGAGACAGCTTATTCACATGAGCAGAAAGTCACCAGCATGATTAACAATCTTGTTGATATAGCTATTGAGGAAAAAGATCATGCTTCTAATATATTTCTCCAGTGGTTTGTTAACGAGCAGGTGGAAGAAGAGGCGTCGGCCAAATCAATTATCCAGCAGCTAAAACTATTGGGCGAATCTAAAGCTGGGCTGTTTCAGGTTGATCGCGAAATGGGTCAGCGGATATTTACACCGCCGACTACAGCATAATAATATAAGATTTAATAGAATCAGATAAACAACCAAAAAGCAATTGAAGGTAATGTATGAATATTTTTGAATTTGCTATGAAAATGGAAGAGGATGGTCAAGCATATTATCTCGAGCATGCCGAGAAAGCTGAGAATCCAGCCCTGAAAAGAGTTTTGACTGAAATGGCCAATGACGAACATAAGCATTATAAAATATTCAAGGCGATGATGAATCAGGAAACCGCCGAGTACATGGACGATAACAAAACGACCATTATTGACACCGTCAAAACTATTTTCGCCGAATTAAAAGAAAACAACAAAGATTATGCCGTCGAATCAGATTTTAGAAAAGTCTGGGAAGTCGCCCTCGAAACTGAAAAAAAAGCGGAAAAATTCTATCGGGAAAAAATCGACGAGGTTGATGACGAAAATAATAAAAGGATTCTCAAGAAAATCGCCGACGAAGAACATAACCATTGGGTGGCTATCGAAAATGTGATTCAATTTTTGGATAAGCCGGCGAGATGGCTTGAGGATGCAGAGTGGAGCGACCTGGAGACTTATTAATCTCGATTTATGAGTAATAGTATAGAGAAATCTAAAGTAAAAGAACTCCTGATTCGAAGAGATTTGGAAGCTGTTCAAAGTTGGATAGAAAATATTCGAAATCCTCAGCGAGTTCTTTTTTCTTTGGCTTATGACGCTGATGAACTGGTCAGATGGCGAGCTATAGAAGCGATTGGTAGGGTTGCCGCTATCTGGTCCACCAATGGTCTTAAAAAAATAAAAAACCTGCTTCGCCAGCAATTTTGGATGATGAATGATGAGTCGGGCGGTTTAGGGTGGCATTCACCCGAAATCATCGGAGAAATATTGATCAATGTCCCGCAATTGATCGAAGAATTTGGGCCAATGCTTCTGGCTTTTCTTGATGAAGAACCTTTTGAAAGAGGGTCTCATCTGGCAGTGTACCGGGTGGCATCGGTTGATCCCAAACCTTTTGTTGATAAAATCGATTTACTAATAAAATTATTGGAGCAACCTGATATTTATATCCAAGCCTACACAATAATGGCTCTGGGTGAAATCGATCCGCGGCAAGTGAAACACTATGCGCCAAAATTCGATACTGATATCGAAATGATAAAGATATATAATTTTGAAACCGG
>JAUVBC010000326.1 GCA_030591405.1 Candidatus Zixiibacteriota bacterium | reverse complement strand
TGGCATTTCGATGTCGCTCAACCAGCCGATACCTGATCAAAAGTATGGTGTCTTCAGGATGTAATATGAGCTATAGTACAATAAAATATAAAATCGAAGATGGTTCCGCGTATATAAGTTTTTGTCGGCCGGAGGTACATAATGCCTTTAACGATGATCTTATTTACGAAATGACCGACCTGTTCAACAAACTTGACGAAGAAAAAACGCTTCGGGTGGTGGTGTTGACTGGTGAGGGCAAATCGTTTTGTGCCGGTGCCGATCTCAACTGGATGAAACGAGTGATAACTCAATCATTCGAAGAAAATCTGAAAGAGTCTAACGATCTGGCCAATCTTTTTAATAAAATCTATAATTTCCGCTGTCCGGTTATTGGCCGTATCAACGGTGCTGCTATCGGTGGGGGAGTAGGTTTTGTGGCGGTCTGTGATATTGCAATTGCGGCCGAATCAGCCAAGTTTTCCTTTTCGGAAGTAAAAATCGGTTTGGTACCGGCTTGTATCGGTCCTTATGTCATCAATAAAATCGGCGAGGGTAAGGCGCGTGAGTTTTTTATTACCGGCGAACGGATGAAAGGGAGGAAGGCTTTCGAGATCGGTCTGGTCAACGACTGTGTTGAATATGACGAACTCGATGAGACCATAAATAAGATTATTGATGTCATCAAAACATCCGGTCCCGAGGCGGTCGCAGTGGCCAAACAGTTATGTTCATCGGTGCCAAATATGTCACCCGAAGAGTACAAACCGTTTACTGCCGAGATGATCGCTAAATTAAGGGTGTCTGATGAGGGTCAGGAAGGAATGAATGCCTTTCTTGAAAAACGCAAACCGAAATGGTCAAAATAGACCAAAAGAATAAAAAAGAATGTCAAAAAAACTGTTTAATAAAATATTAGTTTCCAACCGCGGCGAAATTGCAGTGCGGGTTATCAATGCCTGTCGCTTGCTCGGTGTACCGACCTTGGCGATTTATTCCACTGCTGATAAAGATGCGGTGCATGTAAAGGCTGCCGATGAAGCGGTTGAGATCGGTCCACCGCCACCGAGAGAATCATATCTTAATATTGATAAAATTATTAGTACTGCTCTGGAATATAAATGCGATGCGATTCATCCGGGGTACGGTTTTCTTGCAGAGAATCCGGATTTTCCTGATAAATGCAAGGAAGCCGGAATCACTTTTATTGGTCCCTCAGGTCAATCGATGCGTCTGATGGGCAACAAAGTGCAGGCGCGGATCAAAATGGACGGTGCCGGAGTACCACTAATTCCGGGAATGAAAGCGGCCGGGGCAACTTTAGAAGAATTTGAAAAAGCGGCCGAAAAGGCAGGTTATCCAGTTTTGATAAAAGCGGCTGCCGGGGGCGGCGGCAAAGGGATGCGGGTTGTCAAAGAGAAAAAAGATTTAAAAGAGTCGGTTGAAGCGGCAAAACGCGAAGCTAAGAATGCGTTCAACGATGACACCGTTTATCTTGAAAAATATATTGAAGACCCCAGGCATATTGAATTTCAGGTACTGGCCGACACACACGGCAATGTTATTCATCTGTATGAACGGGAATGTTCAATTCAAAGAAGACATCAGAAAATAATCGAAGAGACACCATCGATAGCTGTCACTCCGGAGATTCGTAAACAGATGGGTGAGGCGGCGGTTAAAGTCACGCAGGCGGCTGATTATGTTAATGCCGGGACAATTGAGTTCTTGCTTGATAAAAATGGCGGGTTTTATTTTCTCGAGATGAATACTCGTGTTCAGGTGGAACATCCGGTTACCGAGATGGTCACTGGTGTCGATCTTGTTGCCGAGCAGATAAAAATTGCGGCAGGTGAGAAAATCTCAGAGTCGGCGATGAAAGCTGTCCAAACCGGTCATTCGATTGAGTGCCGGATTTATGCCGAGGATGCAGAAAACGGTTTTCTGCCGTCATCAGGGAAAATACTGTATTATAATGAGCCGGCAGGACCGGGTATCAGGGTTGATACCGGTGTTACCGGTGGGACTACGATCGGTGTCGAATATGATCCGATTCTGGCCAAACTGATTGTTTTTGCACCTGATCGTGATCTGGCAATATCCAAAATGATAAATGCTTTAAAAGATTATAAAATTCTGGGGATTAAAACCTCGCGGAAATTTATGATCGATGTTCTGGCGCATCCCGAATTCAAAGCTGGTCGGACCTATACCGATTTTATCGACCGCAATATGGGCGAGCGGGAAGTTGAAAAGGAATTAGTTGAGTTAGCGGCAGCTATCTCTTCGGCGGCAATGATGTCTCAATCGGCAAAAAGATCAGTTAGTGGGGGGGGAAAACAGGCGAGCCTGCCGTCGCCGTGGCAGACAATTGGGACCTGGGAAATCGGCATGAGGATATCAAAATGATAAATGAATTTCTGTATAAAGACGAACTAATTGAGACCTCGGCCGAACCGAAAGACGGCAGATACGAAGTTACAGTTAATGGCAATTTATATTCGATTATTTCCTCGGGTGCCAATAGATTTTCTGTTGAAATTGATGGCTCAAAAAAAACAGCGTGTTGTATTATCAAAGATAATAAATCTTATGTTGATATCGATGGTGTTTTATTGGAACTGGTGATTCCCTCGGAGGATGGTGCCAATGGTGCCGGTGGCGGCGCCGGTGGTACAGGAGAAAAAGATAAAGTCTTCGCTCCGATGCCGGGAAAAATCGTGAAACTGCTGGTTAATGAGGGTGATAAAGTAACCCAAAAGCAACCGCTGGTGATTGTTGAGGCGATGAAAATGGAAAACCAGGTTAACTCACCATCGGATGGTAAAGTCAAAAAGATTAATTTTGCCGATGGCGATCAGGTTGACACCGACACCCCGATTATAGAGCTTGAAATAGAAACTTAATTATTTAAATAAATTAGTCAAAAAAGCCGGGTCAGAACGATCCGGCTTTTTTATAATTAATGATTGCGTTATTAGAATTTCAAACCAACGGTTACAGGCATGAAAGTAATGCTGC
>JAUVBC010000307.1 GCA_030591405.1 Candidatus Zixiibacteriota bacterium | reverse complement strand
CACGATCGTCGAAATCGGGCAAGAGTTGGCTATCATGGATGTTGAGGGTGAGGTAACCGCTACCAAAACATTCGATACCTCGTCAGCCAAAGGTGATGATAAGATTCCCCAGGAACAGACAGCGCCGATTCCTGCCGAGGAATTCACCGAAGCTGCCGCGCATCACCGTGAACAAGGTATTCATGCCGATGAAAAATCGATCAACGATGGCATCAAAGCGATTAAATCATCACCGGTAGTACGACGTCTGGCTCGCGAACATTTTATCGACCTGCGCAAAGTTCAGGGAACCGGTAATGACGGTCGTGTAAGTAAGGAAGATGTCATAAAATATATCGATGCCCGTCATACTGTTGATCTGGTCAAACCGGATTTTGTCTTTCCCGATCTTGAACTGGAAGAGATTATCCCGGTCACCGGAATCCGTAAAGTCATCTCCGAACATATGGTTGCTTCAGCTTTTACGATCCCCCATGTTACAACTTTTGACGAATGCGATATGACTCGTGTTATGGCCTGGCGCAAAAAGTATGTCGACCGAATTGAAAAAGAGCATGGTGTCAGAATTACTTATATGCCGTTTATTGCCAAAGCAATTATTTTTGCAGCTAAAGAATTCCCATGGATCAACGCCACTCTCGAAGATGATAAATTGCACGTCAAAAAATATTTTAATATCGGGATGGCAGTTGCCCGTGACAATTCACTTATTGTCCCGGTAATTAAACATTGTGAGCAAAAATCGTTATTGCAGATCGCCAAAGATATGCGCGATATGGCCGACAAAGCTAACGCCGACAAATTAAAAATCGAAGAAATCACCGGCGGAACATTTTCTATCACCAATGCCGGAGGGATGGGCGCCCTCGGTTCGACACCGATTATTGCCAAACCGCAGGTTGCTATCCTGGGCGTTCATAAGATTGTTCAGAAGCCGGTTGTACGTGATGGTGAAATTGTCATCAGACCGATTTTAAATTTTGGTATGTCGTTTGATCATCGAGTAGTGGATGGCGGTTATGCCGTGCAGTTCTTACGCCGGATGATTGAATTTCTGGAAGATCCCGATAGCTGGGTGCTTGGAGTTGTCTAAAAGTTAAGGATAATAGTTTTATGTCTGATAATTATAAACTGGTCGTTATCGGTGCCGGGCCGGGCGGATATGTTGCCGCAATTAGAGCCGCTCAGCTTGGAGTTAAAACGGCCATAGTTGAAAAAGAATATATGGGCGGAGTATGTCTCAATTGGGGATGTATTCCCTCAAAAACATTGCTGTATGTAACCGAGTTAAAAAGAACCATTGAAGGTGCCAAAAGGATTGGACTCACTGCTGATAATATCAGTATCGATCTTAATAAACTGCGTCAGCACAAAAATGCCACTGTTAAACGGTTGACCGGCGGCGTCAAACTTCTGCTGGAAAAAGCCGGAGTGACAATCCTGCAAGGTGCAGCATCGTTTAAATCAAAAAATGAAATTGAAATATCCGATGGCAAAAACACAACCGTTGTCACATCGGATAATTTTATTATCAGTACTGGTGCCTCACCGATTGAACTGCCGATGCTTAAGTATGACGGCGAAAAGATTCTTGGTGCTCGCGAAGCGATTGAGATTCCGAGTGTACCTAAAGAGATGCTGGTTGTTGGCGCCGGACCAATCGGCGTCGAAATGGCGACTGTGTACCAGACACTTGGTGCCAAGGTGACCATTGTCGAGATTTTTGATGCAGTGCTACCGACACTTGATGAAGAGATTTCGGCAGCTTCGGAAAAGGCATTGAAAAAGCAGGGAATAAATTTTCTGCTGTCATCTAAAGTTGTCTCATCAAAGATCAACAACGACAAGGTTGAGGTTAGCATTGAAACGCCCGATGGCAAAAAAGATTTCAGTTTTGATATGGTTCTGGTCTCTGCCGGAATGAAACCGAATTCTGGAAATCTTGGTCTTGCTAAAATTGGCGTGAAAATGGATAACCGGGGATTTATTGAGACTAACAATAAGATGCAGTCAAATATCTCGAACGTTTATGCCGTCGGTGATGTCGCCGGTGGAATGTTGCTGGCGCATAAGGCTTCCCACGAAGGTATCGTTGCCGCTGAAGTAGTTGCAGGTGGATCGCATCTCGCCGATTGGAAAGCTGTCCCTTACGCCGTTTTCACCGATCCGGAGATAGCAGGAGTCGGAATGAGTGAAAAAGAAGCTGTTAAAACCGGAAAGAAAATCAAAATCGGGCGATTTCCTTACCGCGCAGTCGGCAAGGCGATTGCCACTCTGGCCTCGGAAGGATTCACCAAAATTATCTCTGATGCCGACACCGATGAGATACTGGGAATTCATATATTTGGCCCGCATGCCGGCGATATCATCTTTACCGGCACCGTTCTAATGGAGATGGACGGCACCACCGAAGACCTTGGTCAGATGATGGCGGTGCATCCGACACTGTCAGAAGCAATGATGGAAGCAGCTATGAATGCCGACAAAAAGGCGATCCATATCCCCAATTAGAGCAGTCTTGTAGGGCAAAACCCGAGTCTCGACCTTAAGGTCGGGACGAAGCGGTTCTGCCAATTATATTTTGAAAATAAGCGCCCTACAAAACTATGAGACAAAAAAAAGATTACAAAAAAGCCATTGCAATCAGACAAACTATATATTAGATTTTATATACTTGTGTCCATATTTTCTGATGACATACATTCTGGTCAGTCTAATGTATGATTAGGTAAGGAGAATCAACATATTGAAAAACCAAATTATTAAAACATTCTATTTAGTGCATTCCTCCCCCAATGAGGTTTTTAATTGGCTTAAAGAAAATAAACCCGATAGGGAAGGATTAACCTATGGTCCAGACCGTGAGGAATTGGAGAAAGCCTTAATTATTCGAAATGACCCATTAATAAACTTAGGCTTGGCATTATATGGATTTGAAGCCAATACGGGAATTACGCTCTTTAATACAACAGATATGACTATTAAAAAAGCTGTCCTGTCTGGAACCACCATTCGTTCTATAAATTGCGAGGACTCCTGGGTTAAAAGCTCGGGCGAACTCAGTAAGTTGTTGGATAGGTTTGACGAAGAGTTATTAGTTTCTTTAATAACTAATGAATATATAGATGATGGCTTGCTTACTGATTTATATGAAAGAAAAGCCTCTTTTTACCAACTGGATGATGAGAAATGGTTTACTCTTCTAAGGGTTTCTATCGAAAATCCACGTAT
>JAUVBC010000182.1 GCA_030591405.1 Candidatus Zixiibacteriota bacterium | reverse complement strand
ACATCGCCCCAAGTCCGGTTCCGGTCAGTTCTTTTATAATTTTACTTCTATCCGACCATCGCCCCAGAGTATCCGCCAATTTTGCTTCAATTGCTTTGTTTGGTAAAATATAGGTGACATCATCAACTAACCGGTCAAATTCATCGGCTGTTAGTCCTCTCTGATTACAAACATTTTCTCGTACCAATTCATACCGGTCGTCTATATAGGCTTGATTTTGTTCCCGGTCGGTTTCAGACATCTTGTCGTGACTATACATCTCCGGTGCCGATTTATATTTATTAAATCGCCACGGATCAAAACCGAGACCGAGTTTATCTAAGGTTCCCTTCAAGTAAGTTCGTCCCATCGCAAATCCGGCCAAACGAATTGACCCTGCCGGATCAAGAACAATCTTATCAGCGACCGAGGCGAGAAAATAATGTGTCATACTGACGTTATCGATAAAAACAACAATCTGTTTCCCAAATTCTTTGGCCCGTTTTAGCTCCTCACGTATCTCCCAGGCATGTTCGGGATATATCCGCATCCCCGACAAATTCAAAACCAGCGCAGCGACACGAGGATCATCAACCGCAGCCCGGATATCTGAGAGAATATCCATCAAACGTTGTGTTCCGCCGTCAAAGAAAACGTACTTATTATATCCGACGGTACCTTTTAGATTCATCGGAACATATTTTTTATTTCGATTGACCGCTTCATCGATATAACTTGGTCGCAACCCGCCAAATCGAAAGGTTATAGTATGTCTTGCAATTTTATCATTGGCGATATGAGGTTGAGCTCTGATACTGGTATTGCCGAGACAGATATTGATTCCTACTGTAAAAGATTTATCTTTAAAAAATCGTCCAACCAGATTAATCCCGCGCGCCGGTTCCAGAATAAATCCCCAACTTGAAGGCGAATCCCACAATTTATCGCCGCTCCTGAAGGCGATATCACCAAAAAAGGTAATCAGCTGATTTTCAAAAGGCCTGAATCCTACTTCCCCAACCGTTTCACTCCACCGGCTTTCCAATGACATCCGGCGGGTCAATCCCAGCGATATTATTCGTCCCGACCGAGAAATAGCCGATAAAACCAATTCCTTTTCAAATCCTGATTGTTTATCGCCGCCAAACCAACTGTATCCGATTCCAAAAGCATCGGCCTCACGCCCAAAAGCAAGCGAAACTTGATATTGATTAAAGATATAATCTCCGGAGCGACGATGAATCATTCCCAAGCCTAATCCATGAACCCCTCCAAATAACGACCAATCTCTCAAAGAACGATCCTGCTCCCGTTCAAAAGTCCAGTTAAATTGATATTCAGGATTTTTCAAAAAATGCAGATTAGCCGGATTTGCCATCCCCAGAGCACCTTCCTGAAAAACCGACGGCGAGGCGTTCAAAAAGTAAAATCGATCATAAAACGATGGGGTCTGCCCAAAAGCACTTACCCCGCTCAACAACAAAAGTGTAGATATAACAGCGATCTTAATTATTTTCATAAATTCTCCCAATCAAAAATATAGTACATCTGAATATGACATCGTTGACGTATTAAATCAAGTAGATAAAACATGCCGGTTGACGGCTAATAAGATTTGACCTATATTGGCTCCCCAAATATGATAGAGCAGGATAAAAAGATGAACAAAGGTCTTCAAAAAATATATTCAGAAATACCGAAACGGTATGAACTGATCAATCACCTATTGACTTTTGGTGCCGACATCCGCTGTCGCAAAAAAGCCGTCGAATTTGCTATTGATAGAGATGGTGCTGTTAGGAGTGGCGAAGCCCAAAAAGGTGACGGTGTCACCTGGGTCGATATTTGTAGCGGAACCGGCGAAACGGTTATGAATCTAAGTAAACAGGCTGACGAAAAAACAACTGTGATCGCGGCCGATTTTTCTTTACCGATGCTTAATATCGCCCGCAGCAAACCGGAAGCTAAAAAGATAAATTTTGTCCTGACCGATGCCCGCAATCTTCCGTTTGCCGATAATTCAATCGACCTGATAACTATTTCATTTGCCACCCGTAATTTGAATACAAATCGTGAAATATTGATAAACACATTTGCCGAATTTCAAAGAGTTCTAAAACCGACCGGCCGGTTTATAAATCTTGAAACCAGCCAGCCGCCAGACCGGTTTTTCAGAAAGTTGATGCATCTGTTTGTTGGGATAACTGTCAGAAGAATCGGCGCCGCTTTGTCCGGCTCAAAGCCGGGATATGTTTATCTGTCGCATTCCATCCCAAGATTTTACTCCGCCGACGAATTGTCGACAATACTGAACGAAGCCGGATTTTCAAAAGTCTCTTATAAACGGCTTTATTTCGGCTTTATGGCGATCCATAAGGCTGAGATGTAACCGATTATCTATCAAATCGTTCGGTAAATTTATCATCCACCAACCATAAAAAACTCCGCAACTTCCCTTGCTTTTTCTCCTGTTTTTTATTTATTAGGCAACTATATGCTACGACTAAAAACCATTAATATAAAAAATAGGAAGGAACCTATGAATTCCAAAAACCTATCAAAAATCTTTTTGACGCTTGCACTGACAGCTATGATTGTTTTCTCCGGATCAATCGTATCGGCGCAGGTAGATGAAGCACCAACCAGAGATCAAATCGAGGAAAAGTATACCTGGGATTTGACTGCTCTTTTCCCAAACGATGAAGCTTGGGAAAAAACCTATACTGAGATCGAAACGGCAACTTCCAGATTTGAACAGTATCAGGGCAAACTTGGCAGTTCGGCTGATCTAATGGCCGAATGTCTGGAACTAAGCGACTCACTCGGTAATTTTGTTCAGCAACTTTGGGTTTATTCAGGGCTTAAAAGCGATGAGGATAATCGCGTTGGTGAATATCAGGAAATGTATCAGCGGGTTTCCAGCTTAAGATCATTATTCAGCCAGGCCGCTTCATTTATTCAACCGGAGATTTTGGCTATTGAGAATGATAAACTGATGTCGTTTCTCGATAATAGCGAACGATTGGCCGTTTACCGCTTCTACATCAAGGATATAATTCGCCAAAAGGCGCATATTCTTTCCCCCGAGATGGAAGATATGCTCGCGCAGGTTGGCACAATCGCCCGTGCTCCGCAGCAAATTTTTACAATGATGGATGATGCCGATATTAAATTTGGCAATATTATTGATGAAAACGGAAATGAGATTGAACTAACCCGGGGACGGTACAGTCAGATACTCGAATCTACAAATCGTAAGGTGCGCAAGGAAGCCAGCGATACATACGAGTTTGAATATCTTGACTATGAAAATGCTCTGGGTGCCTGCCTGTCAGCTTCGGTAAACAAGGATTGGTTTTATGCCAAAGCTCGTGGTTATAATACCTGTCTGGATAGCCGCCAGGATGGTGATAATATCCCCACAGAGGTTTTCCATAATCTGATCGAAGCCGTCAATAACAATCTTGAACCACTTCATAAATATGTTGCACTTCGTAAGAAGGCGATGGGTGTTGACACATTATTTAAGTATGACATGTATGTCCCGCTGATCGCCGATTCCAAAATGGAATTTACCTATGAAGAAGCCAAGGAGATGGTTATTGAAGGTCTTAAGCCTCTTGGCAAAGAGTATATGAAAAACTTTAAGACCGGCCTTGAATCTCGATGGATCGATGTTTATGAAACCAAGGGTAAGGGTAGCGGAGCCTATAACTGGGGAAGCTATTCAGTTCATCCGTATATATTGTTGAATTTTGTCGGTTCGATAAACAATGTTTTCACATTGGCGCATGAGATGGGTCATGCCATGCATTCGTTCTATACCAATAGAACTGAACCGATGGCTTATGCCGGTCATACCACTTTTTGTGCCGAAGTTGCCTCTGTCACTAATGAAGCCGTCTTGATTAAATATTTACTGGAGAAAACCACTGATCGCAATGAAAAATTATATCTCCTTAATTATTATATTCAGCAGATTTCCGGTACTTTCTTTACCCAGACAATGTTCTCGGAATTTGAATTAAAAATACATGAAACCGTCGAATCAGGAGCCGCTCTCTCCCCCGAAAAGATGCGTAAAATGTATCGCGATATTTATGAGAAGTACTATGGTCCCGATTATTTTCTGGAGAAGGACAAAGACCTCGGTTGCCTGCGTATCAGCCATTTCTATCGCCAATATTATTGTTATACGTATGCGACCAGCTATGCCGCCGCGCAATTAATGTCGAGTAAAATTCTCAACAAAGAGAAAGGTGCTCTGGATGCTCACAAGAAATTTCTTGAAACCGGAGTTTCCAATTATCCTGTTGAAATTCTTAAAGAGGCCGGAATTGACATAACTACGCCGGAACCATTTGAAAATGTTATCAAAATTTTCTCAGAATTAGTCGACGAGTTTGAGCGACTTCTTTTGCAGGAAGGCTAAGTTGTTGAGCCTATTGTAGTTTTATAAACCGGGTATGGCGGCATAAGCTGTATCCGGTTTTTTTTAAGGCAATTCTGGACAAATCAAAATCTATTTATTATATATACCACCCAAACAGGTTAATTTATTAGGAGATGTTATGATTCTGAGATTAGTACTTGCTTTGTTGCTTTTGGCCGGTGCGGCCGGATGTCAGAGCGATGACACCGCAAAAACGGAAACAGCCACAACCGATACCGCGGCAACCGAAACAGTCGCGACCGAAACAACCGATAGTGGCGAAACTATGGAAGGAACTGCTGTGGACGAAAATGAAGTCACAACCGAATCGGGTTTGAAATATGTTGACTATACTGTCGGCGATGGCGCCTCACCCAAAGAAGGCGATATGGTTACCGTTCATTATACCGGTTCTTTGACCGATGGCACTAAATTCGACAGCTCGGTCGATCGCGGCCAGCCGTTCCAGTTCAAAATCGGCGTTGGCCAGGTAATCACGGGCTGGGATGAAGGCGTTATGTCGATGGCTATCGGTGGCAAACGGAAACTGATTATCCCGCCGGAACTTGGTTATGGTGCTCGTGGTGCCGGTGGCGTGATTCCTCCGAACGCAACATTGCTATTTGACGTTGAACTGCTCGGAATTAACTAAATTTTATAAAAGTAGGGCAGGATCCCTGTGATCCTGCCGTAATATTTTTAAGAATTGCTATAATTGTAAAAAGAACAAAAAATAGCCCAAAAATCGTTTGACATATTGGGACGGTTTTGTATTTTGTTCTGTCCTTAAAAAAAGATTTTGGGGGTGTAGCTCAGTGGTAGAGCATCTGCCTTTTAAGCAGATGGTCGATGGTTCGATCCCATCCACCCTCATTTGAATGCGCCATTAGCTCAGTTGGTAGAGCAGCTGACTCTTAATCAGCTTGTCCCAGGTTCGATCCCTGGATGGCGTATTTTTT
>JAUVBC010000338.1 GCA_030591405.1 Candidatus Zixiibacteriota bacterium | reverse complement strand
CAGACAGTTGAGTCAACTCCTCCCGAAATTGCCAGAACAACCTTTTTATCTTTTAGTCTGATTTTGAGATCAGCAACAGTTGCTTTAATAAATGACTCGGTTGTCCAGCTGCCGGAACAGTCGCAAATATCAAAGAGAAAATTGTGCAGAATCTTTTTGCCTTCGGCAGTGTGCATCACTTCCGGATGGAACTGGACTCCGTATAAATTGCCATCCTTTTGCTCGACGGCCGCTATTTTGACCGTTTCGGTCGAACCAATAACTGTAAAATCATCAGGGAATGATATTATGGAATCACCATGACTCATCCAAACCCGACTGTTTTTTTCTATTTCTTTGAATAATCTGCTTTCGGTTTCAGTCGTTATTTGGGACTGTCCGTATTCGCGGTTTTTAGATTTTGTAAGTTCACCGCCTAAAATTTCCGCCATCAATTGCATTCCGTAACAAACGCCAAGAATCGGTACATCTGATTTGAAAAATGATTTATCTAATCGGGGAGAGTCGGAATCGGTAACCGATGCTGGACCGCCGGAAAGGATGTATCCTTTAATAGATCTGTTTTGATATGAAGTCAGGTCGGTATTAAAAGGGACAATCTCGCAATAAATATTTTCTTCACGGATTCGACGGGCTATCAATTGTGTGTATTGAGAACCGAAATCTAATATTAAAATCATTTCATCTTTTCCAGGCATTTTTCCTCCCAAGAGGTTTATAGTTGGGCGGCTTGATAATTGTATTATGCCGGCCCTTTTTGTCGTCGGTATTGGGATAATCAAGAATATAATGCAGGCCGCGCGATTCTTTTCTTCGCAAGGCGCAGCGAATAATCAAATTGGCCACCAGCGCAATATTTCTAAGTTCGATAATATCATAAGATGAGGGATGACCAAAATAATAAGAGTCGATCTCTTTGAGGATCAGCTTGACCCGCTCATGAGCCATCTCGAGGCGACTCGAAGTTCTGACTATGCCCATATAGTCTGACATTAGCTTTCGTAATTCAAATTTGTCATGCGAAATGACGATTTTATCTTTGCGTCTGACAATAGATGAGTGCAGCCATTTGTCGGCCTCAGGAGTCTCAGGGAAATTATTTTGCCTGAAAAATTCGGCGGCGACATCGGTTGAATAATCTGACATTACTACTGCTTCCAATAATGAGTTTGAAGCGAGTCGATTTGCCCCATGCATTCCGGTAAAGGCCGATTCACCGCAGACAAACATTCCTTCGATATCGGTTTGACCATACAAATCGGATACGATTCCGCCGCAGTTGTAGTGAGCCGAGGGGACCACCGGGATCGGTTCTTTGGTAATATCAATTCCTCTGCTTAAGCATTCTTTATAAATATTTGGGAATCGTTTTTTTATAAAGGTAGCTTTTTTGTGGCTGATATCAAGATAAACACAATCATCACCGCTCTCTTTTAACTCACTGTCGATCGCGCGAGCAACAATATCACGGGCGGCGAGTTCTTTCTGAGGATGATATTTTTTCATAAACCTGTCGCCGGCCGAGTTGATCAAAATCGCACCCTCGCCACGAACCGCTTCAGATATTAGAAATGCTTTGCCATTTGGATCATACAGGGCGGTCGGATGAAATTGAATAAATTCAAGATTGGCTACCCTCGCTCCTGCGCGATAGGCCATTGCTATTCCATCGCCGGTGGCAATATCAGGATTGGTCGTATTATAGTAAACCTGACCGATACCGCCGGTGGCGAGCATTGTCACCGGGGCATAGAAACTTCTGAAAACTCGTTTATGCCGGGAAAAGGTATAGGCACCACCGCAGCGCCAGTGACCGCCATGGTTATATGTAATTAGATCAAGGGCGATTGTATTGCGGAAAATATCAACATTTTTGTTCTTACGGCAGGCATTGAGCAAGGCCCGTTCAATTTCGCGGCCAGTCAGATCGCCGGCATGGACAACTCGTTTGGAGGAATGACCACCCTCACGGCCAAGATCAAACTGACCTTTTTCTTTGGTAAAGCGAACCCCGATATCAACCAGTTTCTGAATTACTCTCGGGCCGTTTTTGACAATTTCTTCGACAACTTTCTTTTTGCATAAACCGGCGCCCGACTTAAGCGTGTCCTCAATATGCGAATCAAAGCTGTCAACTCCTGACATGACTGTGGCGATACCGCCCTGGGCATAATTGGTGTTCGATTCGGTTTCACCTTTTTTAGTGATAACGGCGACTTTGGTCCCGGGAACAAGATTGGCAACTTTCTGGGCAAAAAACAGCCCCGCTATTCCCGAACCGATAACTATGAAATCGTATCTGTTTTCCACTATATATTCTCGGTTATATGATCCAATTTATCAAAAACGGTATTTGTTTCTTGTACCAATTTGAGTCTTAGTTTAAGATAATATATTGATTGTCCAAAATCATAACTCTTTAGCTTTGTATAGTCTTTATAAGTGGTGATGATAAACTCGGGACGATATTTTTCCAAATCATTTTTTATCTTATCGATATCAGATTGATTATATCGGCAGTGATCAGAAAATTGCCTCCAACCGTTTAGGTTTGGCAAAATCTTCTTAAGATGATCGCTCAGTCCCTTGAAATTGCCAATTCCGGCGAATAAATAACAACTTTGAGATGATATTGAATCAATCTCTGTTTCATCTTTTTTAGAAACCAGACTGTTATTTATAAAATGAATGTCAGCTATTGGCTTATTGGGAAATTGTTTTCTCAGCCATTCGATAAAATCATTGCCGCTCTTAATAAAATTAGCTTTTGTCAAAAAAATCATATCGGCTCTATTAACGGCAGATATATTTTCTCTCAAACGTCCCAGAGGAAAAATTGATTCTTTTCTTAAATCAAACCCGGCATCTATCAGGAGAATAT
>JAUVBC010000226.1 GCA_030591405.1 Candidatus Zixiibacteriota bacterium | reverse complement strand
TTCACGGGTATGGTCGGTCGAATATTTCAAAGTAGGATCGCAACCATGGTCGGCTGTAATTATCAGCAAATCATCCTCTTTCAATTTCTCCAAAACGTCTTTTAATTTCTTGTCAGCGACTTCCAATCCTTTTCCAAACGCCTCAACATCGTTTCGGTGACCCCAGAGCATATCAAAATCAACCAGATTGGCAAATATTAGACCATAATCTGTTATAGTCATCTCGTCAATCACTTTTGCCATCACCTCGTCATTATTTTTTGCTTTAATTGCTTTACTAAAACCTCGTCCAGCAAACAGATCATATATTTTTCCAATTGAAATAACCGGTATATTTTTGGTTGTTAACTTGTCCAGTATGGTATCTGAAGGTGGTTCAAGAGAAAAATCTTTTCTATTGGTTGTCCTGACAAAACTGCCCGGCTGACCTATAAACGGACGCGCAATAACCCGACCGACCGCATGTTCATTAATTAGTATTTTGCGGGCAATCCGGCATATTTCATACAATTTAACAAGCGGGGTAATATCTTCGTGAGCCGCCAGTTGGAATACTGAATCGGCCGATGTATATAAAATAATCTCGCCCGATTTAAAATGTTGCTCGCCCAACTGCTTAATTATTTCGGTTCCGCTGGCCGGGTAATTCCCGATTGTTTTTACATTCGCTTTTTTCTCAAACTCATTAACAAGCTCAGCAGGGAACCCGTCGGGATAAACCGGAAACGGCTTTTCAAGAATAACTCCCCCGATTTCCCAATGCCCCGAGGTCGAATCTTTACCAGCCGATTTAGCCGCCATCTTTCCATAGCAGCCATGAGGTCGATCAATCGGTCCAAGCCCGATTATAGGAGTTATATTGCCTAATCCCAATTTTTCACAATTCGGCATCTTCAGACCATTTAATTCACGCGCAATATTCGGGATAGTGGCTGCGCCGTCATCGCCATAATCGGCCGCATCGGGCAAAGCACCGACCCCGCAAGCATCGAATATCAAAAGAATCACTCGTTTAATCATATTATGAATTTATAGAAAAATCTTTTCTCCTGCCAATAAAAAAGCCCCGTTTTGAGACGGGGCCTTAAATCTTGTCATAATTCTTGTTAAATTCCAGAGGCATCAATCAGAAAATAAGATTGCGAACCATTTGAGATCGTTTTAATTTTGATTTCTCCATCCGCAGTGGTTTTGGTTCCCTCACTTATAAATTCGAAGCTATAATCTTCTTTGACAAGAATTCCTACTTTGTAAGCCAAATATGAAGTCCCATGCATTTTCCTTTGATCGATCCGTGTTTCCAGAACCTTGCCGCTTCCATCTTTACATTCATATTCACTTTGAAATGGAACAATCGTATTGCCTATCGATTCAATAATGGCACAATCATATCCATACTCTTTTACAAAACCCTTAACCGTATAGGTAGTGATAGCATCCTGCGTTTTTCCATCCTGAAGCATTACTTTAATATTATTGCTCCATTTAAAGCCAGCCGAAACCGGCTCGTCAGGATAACGGGGAGCAAGTTGCTCGTATAACTTTTTAACATACTCTATTTTTTCAATTGAGTTGGTGTCAGCTGGGAAAATATCAAGATTAACCGCATGGATATCCTGAATATATTCCATGACGCTGCTATCTTGAACGGTTATCATTTTAGTCGAGTCGTTCTTGTCAGGCAGTTCCATTTCATAATAATATGTTAATCTCAACCTGGCCGAGTTTTCATCTATAATTTTTAGAACCTTCTCAACCGATTCACTCTTATAGCCGCCATTTTTAACTGAAATAAGTGAATCGTTTTCGAAGTATTCCGTATGGCTTTTGCTTGTACTATTCCAGCGGACACTCTGATTTTCATTAAATTTGAGCTTTAAAATTACTTCTTTATTTTCGGTTCCGCATTGAAACAGACTTATAGATAGCAATGAAATAAAAACACAATAGAACAAGAGATTCTTTTTCATCTGGAACCTCCTGAAATATTGGTGAAAATCAGATGTCTGCCAAGCGAACCGG
Organism: Candidatus Zixiibacteriota bacterium; assembly: GCA_030591405.1. Classification (GTDB taxonomy): domain Bacteria; phylum Zixibacteria; class MSB-5A5; order GN15; family PGXB01; genus JAAERC01. The sequence goes on along the minus strand of JAUVBC010000226.1, from coordinate 2,296 downwards.
GCGCCGCCGCAACAATAGCTGTGAAGATTTGTGAATCCGATTTTTCTGATAACTCCGCACTCTTTTCCGCCAAAATATAAGGAGAGGAACCATTTGTTGCCTGTGAACTGAACTGAGTCTGGCTTTGAATTGAATTGAAGAGCATAATCGCGCCAAATAATAAAACAAACGAAGCTGCCAATGGAATCAGATATCTTTGGATGATACTAATTGGCTCGGCCTTGACTCGGTCAGGCAGTTCGGCTTTCTCATTATTGACACCTAAAGTTTTGGCCAGTATAGATTCTTCAATCTGTTGCCAGTAATAATCACCCGGGTCGGGCGTTTTTATAGATTGTAACTCAAGGATCAATTGTTTGTTTGTTTGTAGCCGTTTTCGGCAATCCAAACATTCCTTTAGATGATTATCAATCTGATCAAACAACTCTTTGTTTATTTGATTTAAAATGTAATCATCAAGATGAGACTGAACTTGGCGGCAGAACATATCTCTCACCTTCCTTTGTCGTCCTTTTGCAACCACTTACGTAGTTTTGTTCTGGCAATATGAAGATTGGAGCGAACTGTTGCTTGAGGGCATTGCAATATTCCTGCAACTTCTTTTTTGGAAAAACCCTCTAAATCGTGAAGGATAACAGTTATCCTCTGCCGAGGTGGCAGCCTTTTAATTGCCTGTTTTATTATGTCTAATAACTCTTTGTTTTCAAGTATCTGGTCCGGTCTATCAGCCTTGTCGACTAATTCGATTTTGGGCGAACCTGGTATATCTTTATCGGCATCAATTGAAACAAATCCTTTTTGTTTCCAGCGAATAAGATCAATGGCATAATTGGTAGCGATACGCATTAAAAAACTTGCAAAATAGTCCACATTTTTCAATTGATCCCGACGGTTGTAAATTCTTACAAATGCTTCCTGTGTTACATCATCGGCATCAAGGTGGTTTCCCAGCATTTGAAAGGCAACCGAATATACCCTTTTCTTAAACCTCCCGATCAGTTGGGCAAATGCCTCCTGATCTCCATCTATAAAGCTTTGTACCAGATCCTTTACATTTATTTCCATAAGGACCCAGAATTATTTTTTTTCAACTTTAAGACGAAATAGTACATAAATCGTTTAATAAAAAATGCCTCCTGTGCGAAATAAGCTAAGATTAAACTATGAAATGTCAAATCATTTTTGTACAATAAGTTCGGTCGTAAAACAAATGGAACAAAACAACTTAAATAATTATAAGCATAAGTCTCTTATTATCACCGGCTTAGGCGCGTTCCTTGCCACCCTGGATGCATCGATAGTAAATGTATCCCTTCCGACTATCAGCAGTGAATTATCGACCAGTATGAATATGACCGGCTGGGTTGTCATATCTTACTCAGTTGCCATTGTTTCTCTTCTTTTAGTTTTTTCTGCTCTCGCCGAAAAAAAAGGTTTCTCTTTTTTGTATTCTAATGGATTTGTTATTTTTCTTGTCGGCTCATTATTATGCGGAATTTCGGCAAATATTTATATGCTTATTTCTTCCCGTGTTATTCAGGGAGTTGGTGCGGCGATGCTGATGGCTTGCGGGCCGGCCCTGATTACCACAAGTTTTCCTGAAAGTGAAAGAGGTCGCGGACTATCTGTTATTGCGATGGTTGTTTCTGTTGGCTTAATGACAGGACCACCGCTGGGTGGATTTATTACTGGGCTTTTTGGATGGCGCTGGATATTTTTTATCAACATTCCAGTGGCCCTGATTGGGCTCTTTTTGACTCTGAAATTTTTGCGTAATTTTCCAATTCTAAATCCAGACCGCAAAATCTCCATCCCAGCTTCGATAACTCTTTCGGCAACAACATTATCGATAATGTTAACTATCCTTATGTTCAGCCGCGACACAGCCTATTCTGAATTAAAATATATTATGCTGTTCGGTTCATTATTACTGATTGTTCTCTTTCTATATTTTGAGAAAAGCCACCGAACACAGCTTATCGGTCTTGATATTTTTAAAAACCGCCTGTTTGCATTTTCAACAGCAGCCATGTTTCTTGTTTTTGTTTCATTGGCATCTATTACAGTTCTTATGCCTTTTTTTCTTGAGCATGTTAAACTATTCAAACCGCAGGAGGTTGGGCTGTTCCTGATGGTCATTCCAATTTGTGGTTTTCTGATTTCCCCAATTGCCGGATATATGTCGGATAAGATCCAACCGCGTTTTATTTCAACCTTTGGTATCTCATTAATGATATGCGGGATATATCTTTTAAGGTTTCTTAATGCTGACACAAGTTCTCTGCAAATAATTCTT
>JAUVBC010000156.1 GCA_030591405.1 Candidatus Zixiibacteriota bacterium | reverse complement strand
ATAACAAACTGGATCGGTAACTTAAGATGGAAATTACCTGCTAATTTTTTCTGGGGAATTACACAATCTGTTATTGGGACAGTATTGGCCGCCGTGTTTGCGGCTATTATAATTTATTATATAATGCCAGCATTAAAATCGGAAGACCCTGAATCTAAATCACCCTATATATCTTATCGTTTGACAGAAATCAGTTTTAAAAACTGGAAAATAAATTTTGATGCTCAAGTAAAAAAGTCATATGATTCTTTAAGGAGCCAATTAGCCAAAAGGGTAGGTCTAAAATCTGGAGTGACCTATACAGAATTGAGAAAATATTTTGATGAGAAGAAAAATATAATGAGTAATACTATTGATTCGTTTTTGATCATATATTCAATTCAGGGTGGGGACACACTTTCATTGAATTATAATAGGCAATTACCAATTAGTCCACCCAAACAACCCGATATAAGATAGATACTAAAAAACCCGCCGGGTGGCGGGTTTTTTTATATCTGTTCCGTTAGGAATGGGTCCCCGACGACTCAATAAACTTACGCTCGGGCAGATGCGGATTTTTCTGGATATCTGCCGCGCACTTAATGTACTAGTCGGTTTTCTTGGCAGTCTTCTTTGTAGTTTTTTTAGCGGCTGATTTCTTTTCGGCTTTTTTGGTCCGTTTGGCTTGTAATGCAGCCTGTTTTTCAGCTTTCACTTTTGGGTCAACTGCAACTTTGGCTTTTTTGGCCGGTTTACTTGCCTTCTTTTCGGCTTTCTCGGCAGTATGGTCGACTAATTTTTCTTTAATACGAGCCGATTTTCCAGTCAGTTCACGCAGATAGTACAACTTTGCCCGGCGAACTTTACCCTGACGAATTCTTTCGATCTGCGAGACGTTTGGCGAATGAAGAGGGAAGATCCTTTCCACACCGATACCGGCTGAAATTTTACGCACGGTAAATGTTTCGGCAGTGCCGCCACCACGACGACTGATAACTGTTCCCTGAAAAATCTGAAGCCGCTCTTTGTCACCTTCTCTGATTTTCACATGCACCTTGACTGTATCGCCGATGCCGAACTCAGGGATATCTTCCTTCATATAACTTTTTTCAATCTGAGCGATCCGTTTCATGACTCTATCCTCATTTTCTCACTTGTTTTTGCTTTGTTCTTCTTACTCTTCGTTTTCTTCTTGTCTTAATCTATTTAAAATATCTTTGTCTTCATCCAGTTCCAAATTTTCCAGAAGTTCCGGGCGATTCTTTAACGTTTTTCTTATTGCCTCCTCACGCCGAAACTGTGCCACCAACTTGTGGTTGCCATCTTTTAGTACCTTGGGGACATTTAATCCCTCAAACTCTTCGGGGCGGGTATAGACAGGGGTGCCGAGTATTTTCTCCGAGTGCGAATCGGACAATGCCGACTCAAAATTCCCCAGTACTCCCGGTATCAATCTGACTACTGCATCAAGCATCACTGCTGCCGCCGGTTCTCCGCCGGTCAGGACATAATCGCCGAGTGAGACCTCGTCGATTTCAAACATCTCCAGTAGCCGTTCATCGACTCCGAGATAATGCCCGCAGATAATAGTCAATCGATCCAGAAGAGAATACTCAATTGCCCGGGATTGACCAAACTTGCTGCCAGCTGCCGAGGTCAAAACAATGCGGCTCCGATCCGGAGATTTTTTCCCGTAACCCAAATCTCTTAAACATCCGGCCAACGGTTCAATTTTGAGAACCATCCCGCCGCCGCCGCCGAATGGTTTATCATCGGCAGTATGATGCTTATCGAGAGTGTAATCCCGAAGGTTAATCATTCTTATTTCAAAGAGCTTATCTTCAATTCCCCGTCCGATGATCGATTGTTTGACAACCGAGTCAAAATACTCGGGGAACAGCGTTATTATATCAAGTTTCATCCGAAGAATCGAAAATACCTTCCGGCGGATCGACAACAATTTTCTTCCCGTCGGTATCAATCTCTTTTATAAATTCCCGAACCATCGGGAAAAGGTATCTTCCTCCGTCCTTCGCCTCAATTACCAACAAATCATTGGCCGGATTCTTTTCAATATCAACGACCAAGCCATAATCATTTTCTTCTTCATCAACAACCCGGCAATTTACCAGATCAAACAGGTAAAATTTATCTTCCGGAAGTTTCTGTAACTCATCCCTTTTAATGTAAAGGAAAAAGTTGGTAAATTTTCTAATTTCTTCCGGAGTATTTATTCCTTCTAATTTTACCGCCGCTCGTTTGGGGAACAGTTTTCCCGACGTAAGCTTTATCTCTTTCCATCCGTCTTCTGACTCTATCCAAAATGATTTGCTTTTCTGGAAACGATCAGGAAAATCGGTCAGCAGGTTTATATATATTTCTCCTGAAACCCCGCGCGTTTTGCCAAAGCGGCCAACTGCAATATATTCCGGCGTCTCTTTATTTTCAGTCAACTACTCTAAAATCTCCAGTACCGCCCGTTTGCCCTGTTTGGCAGAAATGGCGGAAATTATTATTCTAATCGACTTGGCCGTCTGGCCATGTTTGCCGATTACCTTGCCAAGATCTCCGTCGCCCACCCGAAGTTCATAAACTGTCGTCCGTTCCCCTTGAATTTCGTTCAAGTCAACCGCATCAGGATTATCAACGAGTGCCTTTACAATAGTTTCAATGAATTCCTTCACCGTCTGCTCCTTTTGGGATTCGTATTCAATATGGTTGGCTGTATTGTTACCAGTCTTTTAGTTTATTATTAGCCTTCTTTTGTCGCTTCCTGTTTTGTCTTTTTTCTCTTTTTGGGCCGTTCTGTGATCGTCTCTTTAAGAGTGATCTCAGAAACATCTTCGCCTTTTTTCATCATTGCATATTTTTTTGCAAATCCGATCTGTTTGAATAAAGTTGCCACCGTGTCAGACATCTCGGCACCTTTATCAAGCCAACTGGCGGTTTTGTCTTCAAAGATTTTTACCGTTGCCGGTTTTTCAATAGGATTATAATATCCCAGGGTCTCAAGAAATCTTCCGTCTCGTGGCATTCTGGAGTCGGTCGCTACAAATCTGTAAGTCGGTCGTTTCTTTGCGCCCAGCCGTTTCATTCTGATAATTACTGCCAATTCTTCAAAACCTCCTAAAGTGTATTACATCTGGAAAGGGGAAGCCCCTTTCGGCAGATTTTTAAATTTCATTTTACTCATATTTTTCATCATTTTCCGCATCGCAGAAAATTGTTTTAATAACTGATTTATATGTTGGACCGAGTTGCCGGAACCATCGGCGATCCTTCTTTTGCGGCTGCCATCGATAATCTCAGGATTCTGCCGCTCTTTGGGTGTCATTGATTGTATCATCGCTTCTACTCTGACTATTCCTGACTCATCGATCTGAACACCTTTGAGGGCCTTGTTGGCCCCGGGAATCATACCCATGATCGATTCAAGCGGTCCCATCTTTTTAAGTTGCTGCATCTGGTCATAAAAATCTTCGAGCGTAAAGGCGTTTTTTCTAAGTTTTTCCTCAAGTTTAGCCGCCTGTTCCATATCAATCGTCTGGCCGGTTTTTTCAACCAACGAAACGATATCGCCCATACCCAAGATACGCGAGGCCATCCGATCGGGATGAAAAACTTCAAGATCGGACAATTTTTCACCAGTCGAAACCAATTTGATCGGGCAACCGGTCACGGCACGAATAGAGATCGCGGCACCGCCGCGGGCATCACCATCGAGCTTGGTTAAGACAACACCGGAAATGTTGAGTCTCTTATGAAACTGTTCGGAGACATTGACAGCATCCTGTCCGGTCATGGAATCGGCCACCAGAAGAAGCTCATCCGGGTTGACTTTCGATTTTATCTCTTCAAGTTCGTTCATCAGTTCATCATCAATATGCAGACGTCCAGCGGTGTCGATAATCATCAGGTCAAAGAAATTTTTCTCGGCATATTTTTTTGCTTCGATGCAGATCTTTTGTGGTTTTTCGCCTTCAAGCGAAAACACTTCGACATCAATCGATTTGCCGACCACCTGCAACTGCTTAACCGCAGCAGGACGATATATATCGGCGGCAACCAGAAGTGCTTTTTTGTTTTTGCGTTTGGCTTCAAGCGCCAGCTTGCCGGATAAGGTTGTCTTACCCGAACCCTGCAAACCGTTCAGCATATAAATGGTCGGGCTCTTATCAATCGGTGCCAGTGGTTCGGTTTTTTCGCCGAGCAGTTTTATTAATTCATCATGAACAATTTTAATAATCTGCTGACCCGGCTCAATGGATTTTAATACCTTTTCGCCGACCGCAAGTTGTTCAACGTTTTTGATAAATTCCTTGGTGACTTTGTAATTAACATCAGCCTCAAGCAAAGCCCTGCGGACCTCGCGCAATGAGTCCTTGATATTTTTTTCCGTTAGCTTCCCGGCACCGCGAAGCTTCTTGAAAATTCCGTCAAATTTATCTATCAGTTCACCAAACATAACTTACCAATCTCAAAAATAGGCATACTGCTCCTATAGCAGAGCTAAATAATATATGAATTTGCCCCCAAACCGCAAGTGTTTTCTACGCCTTTAGTTTTCGGATAAACTCCTGAAATTCTAAGGATTGGAAGAATGAGGAGCCGCTGACAAGAATGTCGGCCCCGGCCAAAACGAGTTTTTCGGCATTATTTTTATTGACGCCGCCGTCGATCATGATTTCAAAGCTGAGATTGTTTTCCTGACGATATTTATCAGCTTTTTCCAGTTTTTCATAAACTTCGGGGATAAAACCCTGCCCGGAGAATCCTGGATTGACTGACATTAATAGCAAAAGGTCGATTTTTTTAAGATATGGTTTGAAAACTTCAAAAGATGTTGGTGGATTTGCCACAATTCCGGTTTTTTTACCCAAATCTTTGATTTTTTTGATATTATTTTCTATTCGAGCCGGATTATTAACTTTATCGGCAACATAAATCCATCGATTTTCGCCGAGATCTTTTCTTTCACCATCTATTTCGATGTGAAAGCTGATATACTCAATACCGGCGGCAGATAATTCGTTATAATAATTTTCCGGGTTGGTGACCATTAAATGAGCGTCATGAGGCAGTTTTGAGACCGATTTTGACATTTTTGAAATGCCGACGCCAAAAGAGATATTTGGGACAAAGTGGCCATCCATAATATCAAGATGAATCATATCAGCGCCAGCCTCTTCGGCCAATTGAATCTGCTGACCGAATTTTGAAAAATCTGCTGATAATATTGACGGGGCTATTTTCATCTAAAACATTCCTATTCCGTTGTCGAGACAATCAGGTCGATCTCCTCGCCGACCTCAAGTTCGATCGCCTCTTCGACCGATTGTTCCAAAACCGTTTCGGGAAGGTAATTTTCATCTCTGACATATTTTATCAGACCGATTATTAATTCTGCTCCATCAATCAGTGAACGAGCCTCATCGAGTGACCGACCGACCAGTTTTGGCATAAAGACAATCCCTGAAAGCCGTCCGCGGTTGACCATTAGATTCACCTGCGAGCCATACGGTATTTCGGTGCCGGACGCCGGATATGAAAAGACAACCACTCGTTCGGGCAACGAATCGCTGAAGGTCCAGGCGATATCACCGAGAATAAGACCGGCACCCTCTATATTCAATTTTGCCTGGCGGACCGAGAAACCGGCCAATGGCGGTACCACGACCGATTTTTGTCCGATTGAAGTAACCACCTTAACAATTCGACCCGATTTTACATTGGTGCCTGCCTGCGGATACTGAGAAAGAACGGT
>JAUVBC010000314.1 GCA_030591405.1 Candidatus Zixiibacteriota bacterium | reverse complement strand
ATTGTATCGACTATATCCGATATTTCCTGGCTTATCATTTAGAAAAAATGGGGGTCGAAAACAGGTCTCGACCCCAAAAAATAAATTAAATTGACTAAAAATAACCAACAAATCCAAAATTAACGTGATAATTTTTCCAAGTATTTTTGGACCTGAGGCCACCATCCTGGTAAATGTACTGCTTGTAAGTGGTATAAGTTATCGCAACATCCAGTAATATACTCTCCCAGTGGATTCCGGTTCCTGCGGAAACGCTATACCCGGTAACTTTATCGGTGTCATAAATAAAGGCATAGGTGACTCTGCGATTGTCATCCAATATTGTTGAGCCGTCAGATTCCTGACTTCCGGTGGAAGAATTTTCGCCCTCATAAGTAACCGTATAGTCTGAAATATTCCCACTCGGCAATACTTCTGTTCGGGCGCCAAGTCTCAGTGGAATCTCTCCATATTTTGTATCAAATAAATATTCCGTTCCAAATCTGAGCTGAATGACATTACTCCAATTGGGGGTACCATCAACTGAGGAATAGAACTCATCTCTATCACCGGTTGAAGTCAACAGCAGACTGTCAAGATTTTCGACCTTTTTGCCTTCAAACCCACGATATTCTATATCGCCCGATACCAACCAATTATCATTGATATCATAGGCCATTCCCAGCCCAAGCATTATCGGCATCTCAATTTTTGAGGTCATATTGTCGATATATACTGTATCACTGTTAAATGTTCCAATTGTATCAAAAGGTAAACCATTTTTAGTAGATTCTATAAATAAAGTTGAATCGGAGGTTGCATTTAAGACAAAAGGCGTTCTCAAGGTCAAACCTGAACGAAATTTACCCGAAGTATATAAAAGTCCCAGGGTAAAATTAAAGCCGGAATATGAAGTGGAATCAATAGTTTGAAATTCTGCGATCTTAAGGGCATCGCCCCCGTCATCAATGATATCAAGAATGGCAGTTCTACTCTCATCAGTAACCATATTGCCGGTGTAAATGTTGGCAGAAACTCCAAATGAAAAATCTTTATTGACCCGGGTTCCCAAAGCAAGGTTAAAACTATGAATACCGCCTTTTCTTTGCATAAATGCATTGGGATCATAATCATCTAATGTGTCAAGTGGATTGAAATCACTCCAATCATACAACTTCTCTCTGAACTCAAAATAGCTATTGACGTTCTCGACATAAGAGATATTCAGGACCACATGATGATCTTTAATTCTAAGTGGCGAAATGATATTCCAGTCATTTATGGTTGCGACTGTTCCTGAATGATCAAATTTTAAAACCGATCTGCCGGGACGAATATATTTATTATAACCGCGCGGTGCAAGCGAGCCATAACTGAAACCCATCAAGGTCTTTTCGTGGACATATAGCCCGGCCGGGTTCCAACTTCCAGCGGCACCATCGTCAGAAAGAGCAATGTATGCCTGACCCATACCTTCAGATCGAGCCCCACCGCCATAATAGCTAAAGCTAAGTCCCTGCTGCTGGCAATAGGCAGTCGTTGTGAGGAGTAAAACAAACATGATGGCAGTTTTGAACAACGACAATTTCATAATTTCTTATCCTCCAAAAATATTTAATTCTTCCTTACCTTACAAGACGTTTCGAATCTCAAAACATCAAAACATCAGACGAAAAATATAATATTAATCGTATCGGGTGTCAAATTGTTTTTGAATTTATCTGATTTATTATCTATCGCATTGGCATCTAATTGATTAGAACAAAACGCAAGCGGCAAAAGGAGTTACCAATAAAAAAATCTGATGACTTCAAACCAAAGCCATCAGATCGGTAAAACTGTTGGGATTTACTTAGCGTTCCCCCAACAATAATTTGCGGAGGTAGTGACTAAGTATCAGTCACCTCACATAAATTTGTTTTCAAATCTGACCACCTCCTTTCTTGTGTATTTTTATTATCGTCAAAATTAAAAAATCGGTCAATATAAAAATGATTAAATTAATAAATTTTACTGCGATCAATTCGATAATAAATAAATATTTTTGTATAATAAATTAGGCAGTCTTTCTTGACCAGTGAAAAATGTTGGCTATATTCCGACTGCATTAAGTGTCGGCAAACTAATGTCGATATAATAAAAATAAGGTAATTATGTTTAAAGTATTAATATTTACGATTTTGGCAGGCTTTCTTTTATTCTCGTCGGTAATTTTTCAGTCCGGTTGCTCACCTTCAGGTGGGGGCGGTGATATTATTTTTACAATTGAAGTCGTTCCCGATTCACTCGATTTTGATTCAACCCTGACCCAATCAACCTTCAATATAACCAACAGCGGAAGTTCTGAATTGGCGTGGAATGTTACTGAGAATAGTGATTGGATCAATCTCAATCCAATTAGTGGTACGGTTTCAAATGAAATCGATCAGGTCAGTGTTTCGATAAATCGCACCGGTTTGACCTCAGGCAGTTATGCAGGTGTCGTTACTGTTACATCTGGTGACGGCTCAACAACTATTCCGATTACTATGACTGTACCGGTTTCACAAACATTGGCTATTTCACATACTAAATTACTTTTCAGAACTCATCTTACAGATATCTCATTTTACCTGACTAATGCCGGTTCGGGAACACTGAACTGGAGTATCAGCAATAACCAAAGTTGGTTGACCCTCTCCCCTGTTTCAGGAAGCAGCACTACCGAAGCTGATACTATCGATGCCGTTATCGATCGAACCGGACTTGAGCCGGGAGATTATGTTGATACTGTTTTCTTAACATCAGATGGCGGCAATATTGGCATTCAAGTATTAATGACGGTTCCGGAACTGTTTGAAAACGGATCGGAATATTTCCCAATGGCCGAAGGTGACACCTGGTATTATACGTGGGCTGATTCGGCCAAAACCATAAAACGCGAGATCTCAGGCGATACTGTTATTAATATTACCACTTGCGTTCGGGTTCTTGAAAATGATACAACCGCCCAAGCTTGGACTAAAAATGTTGACAATTTTTATGTTCATCTATTGGTCGGCACATACGCCTACAGGTTTGAACCACCACTCGCAATCCCATTTGATCTGGAAGAAGGATTGGCATACAATTTCGCTTCTAATATATATTTTCAGGATCAAGCAGAGCAATATATTTATTCCGGT
>JAUVBC010000254.1 GCA_030591405.1 Candidatus Zixiibacteriota bacterium | reverse complement strand
TACTGGTCAGATTCATATCCTGCCCTTGCCTGTGAGCGGAATGAAATATATTTTCCATTGGGAGAGTATCGTGGTGTGTGATCCTGCCCTTTGTTTTCAGTGATCCTAATCGGAATTCCACCTGTAACAGGAACAGTAAACAGATTATTGTTAGTACTCAGTGTTAGAATAGAATCTTGATTCATGACCAAGCAGATCTCTGAACCATCGCTTGAAAATGAGTAATCGGTATGTCCGCCCAGGGTTGTAGTCGGCACATCGTGTGTCTCATTGGTCAGTTGATATAAAGAGTCGCCGGGAATATTATATATAAATAATTGCTGTTTTAAATCATCATCCCAGTATTTATAATGTCTGAACATTAATTTATCATAGAGACGTGCTTTGACAGGATTATTTTCCTCTTCGGTCTTTTTAATTATGTTGCAACTGTCAGCGAGACATCCGGGGTAACTTTCTGAGACAAACAGTATTTTATCTCCTGCTGGAGATAAAACTGCATCCCAGGCTTCCATTGTAAGTGAGGTTAATTTGGTGCCGCTATTATTCTCAAAATTCCATAAATATAATTGATAGCTGCCATCTTCATCTGATTCATAAATTAACTTCTTACTATCTAGTGTCCACAAGGGGTTCCATTCATTGGCCTTACCATTGGTCAAACGCAATTGATCAGAGCCATCGCTGTTCATTTTCCAGATATGTTTTTCGGAACTGTTTTTGTTCAGGTCAAATGTTTTGATAGTAAATATGATCTGTTTGCCATCGGGGGAAAATCGGGGGGAACTAACCATCGGGTATGAATATAGATCATCGAATTCAATTTTCTCCGCATGCACAATTTGAAATGAATTTAAAAAAGCAAAAATGCAGAATAAACAGATAAATAGACTTGTTAATTGCCTCACCTGATACCTCCAATAAAAACTTAATAAATACTTGTAAAATAAACCAAGAGGTTTGATAAAATGCAATAACAAGTTGTTTTAGTTATGTGGAAATTGAAATTAATTTCAAGAAAAGACTTTGAAAATAAGATAAATTTAGTATTTTATCAATTGAATAAAACTTATAATTGTGGCCAAAACAGGTTAAGGCGACCGGCCAGCAGGAGATGGGGAATGAAAAGATATTTGTTCAGCTTGGTGGCGATTCTTATTCTCTTAATTCTATCACCCGCAAATATAACCAAGGTTTTTGCAGAAGATTTATCAAAGCATAAAGATTGTTTTGTTGATCTCGATGGTGATGGATTTAATGATAATACGAATGACTTTGAAAATAACAGATTCGCCTCTGATGAAGCCTCAAAAGAAAATGAAGCGGGATCAATGACAGAGGGCGACGGTGAAAATTATGTGTCATTTGATTCCGGAACCGACACCGATGTTTCAGTATATCTTACTCATTCAGAAAAATTTAGATTGTTGAAATTCTCTGCCCGGGGATTAGATGATTGTCGAGCGGAGTCCGAGTCTGGCTTTGGCGGCAATATGGGCGCAATGGGCGGTTCGGGACAATCTGGCGGATGTGCAGGCGGCGCCTGCATCGCCAATTAAAAATTGGAGTATAAATTGCAATATTTGGTATATAGGACAATTATAGGTATAACTTTAATATTATTGACAGCTTTCTCGGCGGTGGCAAATCCGCTTTCACTTAAAAGCGATTATTATAATCCGCTTGATTTAAAACTTGAGTTCGGTCTTAATGGTGGCTACACATCCAATTTATTGACCATCAACGACTCATCTGATGTTGAAGATTCATATACGACCTCATCGGTTAAGCTAATATTCTATCCGGTTTCATCAATGGAAGTGATATTATTCGGAGACTATACATATTATAGTCAACAATATAATCTGAATAGTCTTTCGAAAGGGATTGCTTTTACCTTTATTCCAACCAAAGAGCATTCTCAATTCTCCGCGTATTTGTCGGGAGGTTTCAGCGGACAGACTTATAAAGATAATTTGAATGCCTATAACAATAACAATTTTAATCTATTGGCATCTTTGGGTTACAATCTGAGCCGGACATTTTCTTTGAGAACCGGTATGCTATTGGAGTCAAATTCATATCTTTATTCTGATGTTTCCGATAATGATAGCTATGAAATATTTGCCGGGACTAATTTTACGCTATTTGGTTCTAACAGTATTGATATTGAAGGTGGATATTCCAGCAAGAAATTTTCATACATTCCTGATACCACCGGCCGGATGGATTTGGGCCTAACCGGAAGTTTTGATGTTTATCATACCAGGGGAGACCTGAATTCATTTTATCTATCACCTCGTTTTTCTCGCCCGATTGGCTCCAAAACCGGTCTGAATCTTACCTTTCATCATCGGGAATTTCTCAATGCCGATAACGCAGTGGTATTAGGATCGGCGGTCAATTTTATTTCTCCCTGGGGAAATATTTTTGAAGGGCAATCATACACCATTAGTCTGAAAACCATAATTATTCCAAAAATGATTATCTCAAGCGGGCTTGGCTATTGGAAGAAAGCTTTCTTGAAAACGATGGTAATAACCGATTACGCCATTCGTTTTGCTGAAAAAAGATACGATGAGCAAAACCGATTTTTTGTTATTCTGGAACGCCCGATATATTTCAAATCAGGGGGAGCCCTTAAACCCAAACTGCAGATTGATTTAACTCATAATAATACTACCACCCGTTCAATGTTTAATTATTACGACTATTCCGGTTTTTCCATTAATGCCAGCCTAACTTACGAATTATAGCTAAGAGTCAGCTATTGAGGGAAATGCGAAAAGTTTTATTCTTGACAAATATGATATAATTAGTATATTATATTGTTTTTACAAAAATAAGAAGCAAAAAGAAACGAATTGCTACTATAATTACTTACTGCGCGGAAGGAGACTATATGGCAGAGCACTCTCAATCATCTTGGCGTCCGACTCTGATCATTGTCGCGTTAATTATTTTCGCGACATCGGCATTTGCGGCGTCCAACCACAAATTCAGTGTTGCCAGGGAATTTGATCCCTATTTGCAGACAGAGCAGGCTATTTCAGATAATGTAACTTCGGATGTAAATACCCTACGGACTGATGTTGATGGACATCTTGTCCTGTATGTAGCGGAACTAACCAGTCGCTGGTGGCATGATGCTATGAGTAGTCCGCCTTTTTTACCTTCTGGACCATTTAAAAATGCGGTGATTGCATATCCATTTGATGAAGAAATATATTTCTCTGAAAATTATAGTTTGACTTTTGATTGGGATGCGACCGCAGCGGGATTTGGTGATATTACCGTTGATAATATTAAGGTTGCCGCGGCTTTGTTTAAAAATGAAAGTGTTTATACTCATTTTGAGGTTCCCGGTTCTCAATACCCCGATTTGTATTTTGACGCCTATCATTTGATTGCAGCGGCTGAAGCTACCGACGGAAATCCTGGCAGCAATTATTCTGACGGTGATTATACGCATACTGTTTTTATTGATGAAGATGCGGCCACTTGGTGACCGTCCTGTCCGCTCACTGTAAGTGGGCTTTCAGATTTTGAAGCAAACGAAACACATAATTTTATTTATCTAACTCATGTTTGCTCAAATGATGGCGGCGTTATGCAGCCATATTATGATTATATGAAAACCAGATACAATTTTAGGTATTATCCAACCTGCTATTTTGATGGCGGGCAGGCAGCATTTGTTGGCGGCGAAGAAAGAGTATCTTTTTATGAAGATACAACTGAAGCCGTCAGAGGTCTTCCTGTGCAAGATCTTGAATTTAACGTTTCGATGGAATGGCTGGGATCTGCTCAGATCAGAATCAATGTTAATGTAACCAATAATGAATATGAAAACTATGCTACCGATGCTCCTTCAGCTCCGGCAGGTGAAGCGTTGGGTGAGATCAATGGTTC
>JAUVBC010000113.1 GCA_030591405.1 Candidatus Zixiibacteriota bacterium | reverse complement strand
TACTAAAATTAATAGTATATTTGCAATACTAATTTAAGGAGGATACTAATGGCAGTAATTCCCAAAAATGTAATTGAACGGTATAAAAAATCTGTACCAAAATTTAAAAAGGTTTTAGAGATTGCGCGGAAGCGCGATATTAATGAGGCCGACACTGTTTCCATTATTCAAGACATGTTGTCAGAGGTATATGGGTTTGATAAATATATTGAAATAACTAGTGAGTATTGCATCAGGGGAACTTATTGCGATCTTGCATTGAAAATGGATGATAAAATTCAATACCTTTTGGAAGTTAAAGCGATTGGTCTCGAACTGAAGGAAAGTCATTTACGACAAGTTGTGGATTATGGTGCAAAAGAGGGTGTTAAGTGGGTGATATTGTCAAATGGAATCAATTGGAATATTTACAGGATAAAATTTGAGAAACCAATAAATTATGAACAGGTTGTATCTTTTGATTTTCTTGATTTAAACCTAAAGAAAACTGAAGATTTGGAGATACTATTTCTTCTATCAAAAAGAGGAATTAGCAAGGCCGTGCGCGAAGATTTCTATGAGCGCTCTAAAAGCATTAATCGCTTTATTATTGGTGCAATTCTGGTCAGCGATTCAATAAAGAATTTGATAAGACGGGACATACGAAAAATATCTCCGGGCGTGAAGGTTGAATTATCTGAAATTGATAAGATTCTTAGAAATGAAGTTTTAAAGAGAGAAGTTTTTGACGGAGAGGATGCGACAAAAGCATTAAACAGGTTAAAGAAATTGCAATCCGTTACTGTAAAACGCACGCGACAAGCAAAACAAAAAAAAGTTAAAGAAATTGAAAAGACGGAGTCCAACTTTTCTGAACAGCTTCTTAAGGATGAAGCTGATGAAAATATTTCATAATAAATATTAGTTTATTTGTTGTATATTTGGATCGTATATTTTTATGTTATTTTTAAAAGAATCCCTACCTGAACATAATCTGCGGCTGTACATCCTGATTCATTAATTCAGTGACATCATAAAACTTATACGGTGCGCTCCATTTTGTATAATTGCTTCTATCTTCAAGCAGTTCAAATTCTGTCCCAAAATAGTGATTAAAGATTGTTCTAAATGAATTTACCGGAGTGATACTATTATATATCATAGTACTATCGCCATCAGGAAGATAATAGGCATTAAATATGGAGAGTCTTTCCCTCGTATATGTATTCTCCAGACTTTCCCAATCAAGTAAGGAGCCAGGGCCATGATCGCCCTGAAGAATAATAACCGGCTTCCGACCCGGCCGCGATAAAAGAGTATCAATTAATTTTTTAACCTGATTACTTATAAATTGAACCTGTCCGTTATACATTTTAATATATTCAAATCTTGTACCACCTTCCACACCCATAAAATGACTGCCGTCGGAGTAAAGAAATTCCCGGTCGTAATTTAACTCCTCCCCATTGGGACCAAATACAAACGGCGGATGCGGTGATACAATTGGCGCCATCACTATCTTAGGTGAATCTGTTTCCGGCAGATCGATCAGTTTCTCAAACGCAAATTTGACCATATTACGATGAATACCGTATTGATTAAACAGGGGAAATTTTCGCATAAATCTCGGAATTGGCGTATAGTTAATCAGGGCGTTTTCAAACTCGTCTAACGATAATCCGGGTGATAGATAATAATCGGCATTTCTTATTTCTGTGCCTGAATATCCACTTGCAATCGCCATAATTTTGTAATCATACTGTTTGAGAAAATCAAAAACATAATTGTGCCTGACCATATCCATCAGTGGTTTACGATCTTCACTTTCAACACCTATATCTTCAGCTAATTTGTCAAGATAGATCATATTAAAAGTTGATGTCAATGAAAGCAGCGTCTGGCAATAATTCGATCGGCTCTGCTCAGCAATATGAAATCCTTTTTCGCTCAGAAAATTACGAAAATCGGAGTTGTCATAACGGTAAATCTGACGGAGTATATCGGCCCGAGCATAACCGTCCAGCATAATAAAATATATATCTGGCAAATCTTGTTTGGTTTTTTCATCGAGAAGCGGCTTCACCAAACCTGGTTTGTAATTGTTAATATCGATAGCGGCGCCTCCGGAAAATTTGGAGATAGCTATATTAGATAAAGCAACTATAACCAGACCGATTGAAAAGATAGTTGCGGCATTGGTTATTTTTGAAATATCCCGACGGGTTCTGAGCAAGTAATACGCACCAATTAAAAAAGCAAGAAGCGAAAAATATCGGATAAAGTCGTTCAGATGACCATAGGCAAAAAACTGCAAAACAAAAGCTGAAAGAATCAGAGCCGATTTTTGACCGTCCTTAATTATCAGTTTCAGAATCAAAAATAATATAACCGTTGCGGCTAGTACAATCCCGGTCGGTATCAGTGTCTGTCTAATTGGTAACTGCTCGATGTTGTAGGCATATAGGGTCAGGATCGGGTACAATGCAAAAAGTAATGGATGATAAATTATCGGTTTTTTCACGTCTTTTTCTTCCGCTTTAAATAATATGTAAATTTATTGTTATAAATATATTACTCATTTTCAAGAATTTGCAAAATATATTTTGCTCCCAGTTTTGACGATTCTCCAAAATTGTAAATGTTTTCTTCTCTTAATATTTTTATTCTATCCTGGTAATTCTGCCTGTCTGCGATCAGCTTTTCAATCGCCTGGGGTAATAAATCCAAATCATCCGGTGAGACTATTTCGCCGACCTTTGACCTTATTTGTAGTTCCAGCGGTTCAATATCAAGCTCAGTATATTTTTCATTACGAATTTTTTGGGGAACATCAATAAACAGGACCGGGCGTTCCGTCCCAAAGGCATATTCAAATACAATTCCTGACAAATCAGATATCAGAATATCAGATTTAAATAAAGAATCATCGGTGGCAACCGATAGCTCAAGTTTAAAATCAGAATTTCCATTATATCTATTTTGTAAATCATTCAGAAGTTCCGGATTGCGGCGAACCGTTTCCGGATGAGGACGAACAATCACGGCGTAGTTATTATTCAATAGTATCTCAACCAATTGCACTCCGCATGATTCAATAATATTATCCACTCCCCACGATGGCGCAATAAGGACGGTTGTTTTATCTGCTTTTGATAAATTCTTAGTATCCTCAATGTATTTCAGATAATTATCGTATATTCGTTCCAGTCGGTAATATCCTGCCTCGATAAGTTTTTTGGCCGGTAATTGATGCAACTGTTCATATTTTTCAATTTCATCGATCATATAGCGACCGGTGCAAAGAATTGAATCATAATAATCGAATGCGCCCGCAAGATAAAGCATATGCGTACTGACCAGTGAGTGAAAAATATAGACATAATGAACCGGGTTGATCGACCGCTTAATATGAAATTGATTTAAATCGGTCAGAGTTATCACACAAACCCGGCATTTCAAAAAACCCAAAAATATTGATAGCAGTTTTCTAATATAAATCGGTTTGATTCTTAAATTATCAGTTTTAAGAATTGGGTCATTCGCGTCGGAAGTTACGTAGCAGATTGTCTGGTTAAATTCCTTGGTCAATATATTTATAATGCCCTCAAAATTTGGATAGTACCCTTCATGCTCGGCGTAGAAAACAATTTCCTTTTGTGATTCCGGCAGTTTGCGGAATTTTAGAAGCTGTCCAATTTCTTTGAAAAAACTCATATTAGTTTATCTAATATCTCACGTATATCTTTTTTAGTTATTTTAACCGGGTTGTTTTTCATTCGTTGTGGGTTGAATCCATTGGTTATAATCAAATCAAAATCTTTTTCTTGAATGCCGAGATTAGTTAGATTTGTTTCCAAACAGATATTATGAATTAACTCTTTCATATACTCAAAGGCACCATCGATGCTGTTTTGTCCAAAAAGTTCGATTAACTCATTAATTCTGTCTTTGACAAACTCAACACCTCTTTGGTCTTGAAGATTTTCTTCATTGGCATTATAATTAAATTCGAGAAAATAGGGGAGAGTCAGCGCAACGGCATGACCATGCGGAATATTAAAATATGATGTAAATGGATACGAAACAGCGTGCGCCGCCGTCGTAAAAGCAGTGTTAATCGCCTGTCCGGCCAGGTTGCTCGCAAGAAGCATCTTTTCTCTCGATATCTTATCAGGATTATTTACAACTTGAATAATATTTAAAAAAGCTAATTCAATTGCTTCTTTACTTAATTTTCTTGACTCATCGGTAGACTGCGTCGACCAGAATGATTCGATTCCCTGACTCAAGACATCAAATGCGGTACAAGCCGTTATATATGGCGATACCTCCAATGTAAAAGTCGGGTCGAGAATGACATAGTCAGGTGTTAATGAATCGTGAGCCAGAGAATATTTTCTCTTATCAATGTACACTACTGAAAATTTTGTTGATTCGCTTCCGCTCCCGGCGGTAGTCGGAATAATAATTGTCGGTACCTGCCTGGTTGATATCTTTACAGTCCCTTTAATAATTTCCTCTGGACTATTCTCCTGATTTACCAGAAGCGATATCGCCTTGGCCATATCAATCACACTGCCGCCGCCGATGCCAATTATAAAATCAAATTTGCCTGATAAATATATTTCAATCCCGTGTTTGAGATCATCTAATTTTAGATTGTTTTCAAACTCCGAGAATCTGTCATAAATATATTGCGATAACAGGTTACCAATCAGTTTTTCGGCACCTGAACTCGAATATGATCTCTTCCCGGTAACCAGTAATATTTTATTTGGAGAACAATCGTTAAGTATCTCCGAAAGTTTTCCAAGAGAGCCATAACCTGAGTATATTTGCTGGGTCATCTGTCCGAAATTAATGATTTTTTAAATTCAATTTTGTTTTGAATCGGCGTCGTTGTAGGACGTCCCAGATCCGAGCGGGCGCCTTTTTTCACTCGAATCTCAAGCAAGGATGGCCCCGGCGATAACTGAAGTTGTTTCAACTTTTCAGAAATCTCATCGGTCGTCTCGGCATTGAGAGCAAGATTATAACCGTTCGCTTTTGCAATTGCAGGAATATCTATATCGAATCCGATTGTTGGTTGTCCGCCGACCGAATCGTGAGCACCGTTATTAAAAATGATATGCTTGTAATTCTTTGGTTTTTTTGAGCCGATAATCGCCTGAGCGCCCATATGCATTATTGCAGCGCCATCTCCGTCAAAACAATAAACATTATGTTCCGGTTTTTGAAGTGCGATACCAAGTGCTATCGATGAGGCGTGTCCCATGCCGCCAACCGTTAAAAAGTCTTTGCTATGGCCTTCATTTCTCGCTTCACGCAATTCAAACAGCTCGCGCGACAGCTTTCCGGTTGTAGATACGATGATATCATTTTCCCCCAGCAATGGGACAATAGTTTTAAGAGCCTCTTCACGACTGACACCGTACTTATTGGGCGCGGTATTTTTTGATTGATATTTTTCGAATGTCCCTTTTTTGACAACAAAGGCATAAGGAGCCTGATTTGTTTGCATGTATTCCACCGCTTTGATGATTGCCGTTTCCGCTTCCCCAATATTCTCAGGCAGGATAGAATTCTTTATCTCAAGTGTATCCAAAAAACTGTTTGTTATTCGCCCTTGAGCGATATGCTGGGGTTCATCTTTTATCCCCGGTCGGCCGCGCCACCCGACAATCAATAACATGGGAACTGAATAAATATCGGGGTGTACCAATGAAACCAGAGGATTGGTGGCATTACCCAAACCGGAATTTTGCATATAAACAACACCGATTTTACCGGTCGCCAAATGATACCCCAGTGCGATCGAAACCGCATTACCTTCATTGGCCGCCATTAAATCTTTTCCAGTATCAGATAAATATGCGCAGAGGTATTTTAGAAGCGAATCAGGTACACCAACGAAAAATGATAATTCTTTTTTCTCAAGAAAATCGCAAAACTGTTTTGGGGATATCAAAACAACTCCTTATTATTTGCTGCCCGGAATTAAAGTAATGATCTCCTTGATAGGCATGCAGAAAGGATCAACTTCTTTGGAGCGCTCATTTTTTAATATTGTCTCGGCCGTTGTCACCATCGCCGGGTAGGCGCTTCGCAAAAGATGATTGGCATAGATAACTATATTAACACCAAGTTCAGAAAGCTCTTTTTCATAAACATGATTATAAGCCGTTGGCACAACAATTAGCGGAACCTTGTTTTCAAACTTTTTGTATCTATTGCAGAATTCAAATATCTCCCTGCCGTCTTTTTCTTTGCTGTGAATCATGATACCATCGGCACCAGCCTCAATAAAAGCATCGGCTCTTTTAATTGCATCATCCATACCGTTTTTTAAAATGAGACTTTCAATCCGGGCGATGATCATAAAATCATCGGTCAACTGCGCCTTTTTACCTCGAGTGATTTTATCCGAAAACTCTGAGATATCTGCCTGCTTCTGCTCAACGTCAGTGCCAAATAATGAATTCTTCTTTAATCCGATCTTATCTTCGATTATAACTGCCGAGACACCCAGCCGCTCAAGTGTTTTGACCATAAAAACAAAATGCTCAACCGGGCCGCCAGTATCGCCATCAAGAATAATCGGTTTTGTCGTAACCTCAATAATCTGATTGATCGTATCTAATCTTGATGTAAAATCAACCAGTTCGATATCCGGTTTGCCCTTTGCTGTTGAATCGGTCAAGCTGCTTATCCAGGCACCGTCAAATTCTTTAGTGGTGCTATTATCAGAAACTTTTGTATGTTCGACTATCAAACCGGTTAATCCGCTGTGAGCCTCAAGAATTCGGACTATCGGTTTGGCTTCGAGTAATCTTCTGAGTCTTTTAATTCTGATTTGTGGAGTCGTCCCAATGGATCGCTGCTCTTCATTAAGAAGAGTCGATGATATCCCTTCTGTATATTCCGGTTCAATAAGTTTCCCGCCCCATTTATTCAGAGTTTCTATCACTCTTTCTCTGGTTCCCTTCTGACGACCGGTCTTCCAGTCATCACCGTGAACCACATAGTCAGGTTTTAGCTTCAATAG
>JAUVBC010000129.1 GCA_030591405.1 Candidatus Zixiibacteriota bacterium | reverse complement strand
TCACCCAAATATTGATGCTTTATGTTTTCTTGAGATTTTTCCGTATTGACATGTATTAATATTCTGATTAAGCTACTCATCCCTTTGGGAACCTCAATTTCTCTTGCGCAAAGAAGCGGGACCAAATCATATCCGAGACCTCTGGTTGCATAGGCAGGGTATTCTGCATTTAAATCCGAGGTCGCAGTAAAAAAGACACTGGCTATATCCTCAGGTTTGACATCATTTGATTCTATCATTTTTAAAAACAGCTCTTTTGTAGAAGAAATAATAGCCTCCTTGCTGTTCTCTGCAACCTTGATGGCACCTCTGATGCCTCTAACTTTTGACATTGTCCATTCCTTTTCTAATTTTTCCAATAAACCTTCCCACATTTGATACAACCTCCTGTGAACCTGAAGATTTTTTTATGATATCAATAATAGCACTACCTATAATCACACCATCGGCGACCCGGACCACCGATTTGGCCTGAGTCAGATCGGAGATTCCAAAACCGACGCAAACAGGTAAGCGGCTTTCTTTTTTTATTTGAGTTATCCAACGATTCAATTTTCCGGGAAGAGATTTTCTCGCTCCGGTCACACCGGCCACCGACACCAGATAAACAAAACCTTGTGATCTCTTTAGAATCAGCTGACGCCGCTGTGCACTCGAGGTCGGCGCCAACAGGTATATCAGATCAACGCCGAATGTCCGGCATTTATCTTCAATCGCTATTCCTTCGTCGGGGATCATATCTGGTATTAACAAACCAAATCCGCCAGCCGTTTTTGATTTCTTCAAAAATTTTGAAATACCATACTGCAGAACAGGATTATAGTAACTCATAATTATCAGCGGCACTTTGTATCTGTTTTCAAGCTCACCAAGTTGCTGGAATATTCGGTTGATATTGGTCCCATTTTGAAGTGCAATTTGGGATGAACTTTGGATCGTTTTACCATCGGCCAACGGATCGGAAAACGGTATGCCGATTTCAACCATATCGGCGCCATTTTTTATAATCTCTTTGAGCAATTTTATAAAAGTCTTTTCATCCGGGTATCCGGCGGTTAAATACGGCATAAGAGCTTTTTTATTATTCTTCCGGAGTTTTTCAAAAACATTCGAAATAGATATGGGGAGATGATTATTCATAATAGCTTATTCTCTCCCCTTTTTCTGTCTGGCCTTAAGACGTTTATTGATTAATGATGCAACTTCATCATTGGCAAGATCTTTATCCCCCCGCCCCGATAGATTAACAACCAGAACATATTTTTTCGATAATGTTGGTGCGATCTTTTTGGCATACGCCAGCGCAAATGAAGACTCCAGTGCCGGGATAATTCCTTCGGTTTCGGTCAGTTCGATAAAAGCTGATAATGCTTCCTTATCGGTCACTGAAACATAGTTAACCCGGCTTTGATCTTTAAGAAAACTATGCTCCGGGCCGACTCCGGGATAATCGAGTCCAGCCGCAATCGAATGCGAAGTTTTCACCTGCCCGAATTTGTCCTGTAAGAGATAACTGAAACTTCCATGCAAAACACCCGGTTTGCCTTTGGTCAGAGTTGCTGCATGCAAATGCGTATTCAGTCCATTGCCCGATGATTCCACACCAGTGAGCTTAACAGATTTATCTTTAATAAACGGATAGAACATTCCAAGCGAATTACTCCCGCCCCCAACACAGGCAATGATCTGATCAGGCAAGCGATTGATTTGCCTTTTAATTTGTATCTTTGTTTCGCGGCCGATAACCGCTTGGAAATCACGGACCAATTTTGGATATGGATGCGGACCAACAGTGGACCCAATAATATAATGAGTCGTCTCGACATTTGTCACCCAGTCACGAATTGCTTCATTGGTTGCATCCTTTAATGTTTGACTTCCGGAATCGACCGGGATGACATCAGCGCCGAGAAGATTCATCCGAGCAACATTAGGTGCCTGCCGTTTCATATCCTCGATACCCATATAGATAACACAACTTTGATTGAATAAACTTGCTATCGTAGCAACCGCAACTCCATGTTGCCCGGCGCCGGTTTCGGCGATAATCCGTTTTTTGTTCATCCTCCGGGCCAGTAGTCCCTGTCCGATGCAGTTATTGATCTTATGTGCGCCGGTGTGAGCCAGATCTTCCCGTTTAAGATATATCTGAGCTCCTCTATATTTCGAGGTCAAACTTTTGGCAAAATACAAGGGGGTAGGTCGGCCAACATAGGTACTTAGCAACCGTTTAAGTTCGGATTTGAAAGCAGCGTCCTTTAGTGCGTTTTTGTACCCTTCCTCGAGTTCCAGAAGAGCCGCCATAAGTGTCTCAGGAACAAAGCGGCCACCATAATCGCCAAAATATCCTAATTTGTTCGGCTGTTCCATCTATGAACCTCATTAATTACTAATTCCATTTTCTGATAGTCCTTTATGCCGGGACTTTTTTCAACGCCACTGCTGATATCAACCGCATACGGATTAACTGTCTCCAATGCTTCTTTGATATTTTCAAGATTGAGTCCACCTGATAAAATTATTTTTCCATATTTCGCGGCATCTTTGGCGATCTGCCAGTCGAATTTATTTCCGGTTCCGCCAGAAAGTTTTTTGTCGAAACTATCAAGCAGAAAATATGACAAACCAAATTCTTCGATCTGCTTGATCACTTCATTGCCGCTAACTTTAAATGCCTTAATAAATGGAATCGACAACGAATCTATATACCGCAAATCTTCATCACCGTGCAACTGTACCGCATCTAAAAAACAATAATCATATATCTCTTTGATTGTTTTTATCTCTTCATTAACAAAAACACCGATTTTGCTAATTAACGGCGGCAGCATATTTGAAATATCTCTGGCAACCGACGGCTCTATCTTTCTTGGGCTATCGGCAAACACAAATCCAATAGCGTGAGCACCCAATTCCGCAACCTTTTTTGCATCATCAAGATTAGTTATGCCGCATATTTTTATTCTGGTCGTCATTACTTTCCTAATAGCTCTCTGATTTTTACGGCCGGGTCAGGACTGGTAACAATCGACTCACCTATTAAGGCCGCATCAATACAACTCTCTTCCATTCTGATAATATCATTCCGGCTATTAATACCGCTTTCGGCAACTCTAATTATTCGAGGCGGGATCATCGACGCCAGAGTCTCAGAAGTGGTCAGATTCACTTCGAAAGTTTTCAGATCACGGTTATTGATTCCAATGATCTGGGGATGGATTAGTTTTAATACTTCAAATTCATATTCGTCATGAACTTCAAACAAAACTTCCAGGTCCAACTGCTCGGCAATCATGTACAGATGATTAAGCCTATCAGGAGGCATAAGACCGACAATTAATAATATAGCATCGGCACCAATATACCTGCTTTCCCAAATCTGATATTCTTCGAAAATAAAATCTTTCCTTAAAATCGGAAGATTACAGCTTTTTTTTGCCAGCCGCAAATCATCAACGGAACCATCGAAATAATTACTCTCAGTCAAAACAGAAATAGCTGAGGCGCCCGCATCTTCATATAGTTGTACCATTTTATCAACCTGAAGATTTTCAATTAATTTCCCTTTGGACGGAGATCGTCTTTTAATTTCGGCAATAATTGAAATTGTGTAGTCCTTACAGATACTTCTCTTCAAGCTTCTGGGTGGAGGTAAATCATCAATAGCCTCGCTTATTTTTTCTATTTCTCTTTTTTGATCAATTTCCAATAGCTGTTGTTTCTTCTTTGCTACTATTTCACTAAGCATTTGACCGCCCCCTTGTAAATGCTATCAGTTTACCTAACTTATCTGTTGCCTTGCCGGAATCAATTGCTTCTGTTGCCCGTTCGATTCCCTCTTTGATATCGCCAGCCTTCTCGGCTATTTGCAGGCCGATAGCACTGTTTAATATTACAGTATCTCTTTTTGGTCCCAGCTCACCATTTAATATCGAACGGGTAATTGCGGCATTTTCTTCAGAGTTTCCTCCGGCCAGATCTTCTATGGCGCATCTTTTAAAATCATACTCTTCAGGATCAAAAAGCAACTCTTCTTTTTTGCCATCAAAAACAAAGTTGATTTTATTCGGTCCGGCTGTTGTTATCTCATCAATTCCACATTGATTGTAAACGACTCCTACTCTTTTTATTCCAAGATCACCGGCAGCATCAGCCAGTAATGAAGTGTATGATCCCGAAAAGACACCGATCATCTGGTGAATTGCAAAAGCCGGGTTGGTCATCGGGCCGAGAAGATTAAATATTGTCCTAAAGCCAAGCTCTTTTCTTACCGGGACAACTTCTTTCATCGCCGGATGAAGTGCCGGTGCAAACATAAAGCCGATTCCGATTTCATCGATACATAATCCAACTTGTTCCGGAGTTAATGAAATATCAACACCAAGCGTCTGGAGAACATCGGCGCTGCCGCACTGACTTGAAACGGAACGATTGCCGTGTTTACCAATGGCTAAGCCAGATCCGGCCAGAACAAATGATGTTGTTGTTGAAATATTAAAAGTCCCGGCACCATCACCGCCGGTCCCACAATTATCGAATAGCGTTTTTTGATTATGATTGATTCGGACAACCTTATCTCGCATCGCCCTGGCTGCTCCGATTATTTCATCGGAGGTTTCCCCCTTTTGACGCAACGCAGTCAGGAAAGCGGCAATTTGAATATGCGAAACTTTGCCTGACATTATTAAATCAATGACATGGTTGCTTTCTTCAGTCGAAAGATCAGCACCATCCAGAACTTTATTTATCTCTTCCCTGATCATTCTACTGTCTGCCGTTGAGAAAGTTGGAGATCAATAATTTGCCATGTTTGGTCAGGATAGATTCAGGATGAAACTGAACACCATCAACCGGATAGCCATTCATTCTAATACCCATAATCTCGCCTTCTGAAGTATGAGCGGTGATCTGCAATTCCTCCGGCAGATCATCTTCACCAACCATAAGGGAGTGATAACGAGTCGCTTCAAACGGGTTCGGCAGGCCATTGTAAATACCGACCCCATTATGAAATACCATTGATGTTTTACCATGCATTAAAATAGCTGCATTTTCAATTTTGCCTTTAAAAGCATAAGCAATACATTGATGTCCCAGACAAACACCCAAAATTGGAATTTTCCCAGTGAAGTGAGAAATTAAATCACAAGAGACACCTGCGTTTTCCGGTCGACCCGGTCCGGGCGAAATAACCAAATGAGACGGTTCAAGCTTTATTGCATCATCCAGACTGATTTCGTCATTTCTAATTACCTCAAACGATTTTCCAAACTCGCCAATATATTGGGCCAGATTCCAGGTGAAAGAATCGTAATTATCTATAATCAGTATCATTAAAATCCCTCCTCGGCCATTTCAATTGCTTTTTTGAGAGCCGCGAGTTTGTCACAGGTTTCCTGGTATTCTTTTTCGGGGACAGAGTCAGCAACAATTCCGGCTCCGGCCTGAAGGAAAAAGTCTTTATCTTTCATTATTATGGTTCTGATGGTAATGCACCAATCCATATCACCGGTCAAACTGAAATATCCTGCCGCTCCGGCATACGGCCCCCGGCGGGTGCTTTCAAGTCCCTCAATTAATTGCATTGTTTTTATCTTCGGTGCACCGGTAACGGTTCCGGCCGGGAAAGCAGCCTTAAACAGATCAAATTGATCCAAATCAGGTTTTAATCTGCCAACAACATTTGAGGTCATATGCATCACATGAGAATAGCGCTCGGTTTTCATAAAATCGGTCACCTTGACCGAACCGATTTCGCAACAGCGCCCAAGATCATTGCGGCCCAGATCGACCAGCATAATATGCTCCGCTTTTTCTTTTTCATCGGATTGTAATTGCTCTTCCAGTTTTTTATCCTCTTCCATATCTTCGCTTCTCGGTCTGGTTCCGGCAATCGGTCTGACCGTGGCAACTCCTTTTTCGAGTCGAACCAATGCTTCAGGTGATGAACCAACCAGCTTGATGTCATCAAAATCGAGGAAAAACATATAGGGTGAAGGATTGAGCATTCTTAAGGCGCGATAAATCATAAACGGTTCTGATTCGGTGGTTCCGCTAAATCGCTGAGAAATCACCAATTGATAGGCGTCACCGGCGATAATATGTTCCTTTACTTTTCTTACCGCCTTGCAGAAATCCTCTTTTTCGAAATTGGATTTAAGGTTTTTTGTGCTTTTATTGACGGAAGAATAATCTGGCATCATAAGCGGAGCTGAAAGCCGTTTTACAATTTGAATAATCTTATCCAGCGCGGAATCTTCCTGGCCCTCTTCGACCAAAGTCATAATTTTTAAACATCGTTTAACATGATCAAAAACCAATAGCGTATCGATCAGATAAAAAAGAGCCAGCGGCATACCGAGGGAGTCCTCGGTTGTTGTTGGAATCTTTTCAAAGAAACGAACGAAATCATAGCTGATATAACCAACTGCTCCACCGAGAAGGGGCGGGTAATCTGATGAAACCTCCAGCTTGAAATCATCCAATATATTTTTGAGAGATTCCAATGGAGAGTTTACACCGGAAATTGGTATTTTTATGTCTGCTCCGCCATTTTTGATGACCAGTTCATTCTG
>JAUVBC010000225.1 GCA_030591405.1 Candidatus Zixiibacteriota bacterium | reverse complement strand
ATTCGGAGCCCGTTTGGTTATGGCAGCCTGACGTTGAGTGGTTGCATTGCAAATAGTATTAAACACTTCGATTTGGGGAAACTTTTTGATAGCAACTTGCTCAACTTCATCAAAATTAGAAATGCCGGCTGTCGTTTGGGCTGTAAGAGCAACTTTTTCTGGCAATGTTTCAATTTTATCGAGATCGGAGATGCTTTCAATCACTTTTACTCGATCAGGCGCATGACCAATAATGCCGACTGTCTCATCATGCGCACTGTCTCCATAATGCAATATATAGTAACCGGAATCGGCCAGCTTTCGAATAATTTTATGGATCCTGATTACCAGCGGGCAGGTAGCATCAACCACGTTCAGATTTTTTGCCTCAGCTCTTTTGAATATATCCGGGCTGGCACCATGGGCCGGAATTATTACGGTTCCACCGTTAATACTATCTATACTATTTGTCTGTCCCACACCTTCTGATCTAAATTTTTCAACAATCGCTTCATTATGGACAATTTCCCGGAAAATTGTAACATTTTTATCTTGTTGGGAGGTCTCTTCAGTCATTGAAATGGCGCGCTTTACACCCATGCAGACACCATAATGGTCGGCAACAATAATTTTTTTCATATTTTTACTTTCCGCCCCTCCCCCTTTTTTCAACCTGCCTATTTTCCATTAGTCGGTTGCAATGCTTGTGCAGGCAATACGAACTTATCAATAAAATATTTGAGCAAGGTCTTATCAGAATGTAATTCGGTATGAAATGAACTTACCAGACAATTACCCTGTGATAATAGAATCGGATGGTTATCATATTTGGCTAGGACAACAACTGCACTACCTGTCTTATTAACCAGAGGTGCTCTGATAAACGATGCCGGCACGATTACATTTTTATCTCCCAACGTGAGATTCAGATCTGTAAAAAAAGAAAACACCTGACGGCCATAACCGTTTCGAGTGACCGTTATATCTATTGCCCCCATCGGCTCGAGAGTTGAATCAATAATCCTGGTAGCCAGCATTATCATTCCGGCGCAGGTTCCCCAGACTGCTTTATGTTTGACAAAGGCACTCAATTCCTGTCGCAGTGAAAACCGGTCAATAAGATTATTCATAGTGGTCGATTCCCCGCCCGGGATAATAAGTCCATCTAATCCCAATAAATCTTTAGATAAACGAACTTCCCGCCCGGAAACACCAAGAGCAGTCAGTTGATACAGATGTCGCTCAAAATCACCCTGAAGGGCCAGGACACCAATTTTTAGCCGCTCATACATTTTTTTAAATCATTGCTTTATCGAATCTGAAGCAGTTTGTCATCAGGTATTTCGGCGGCCGGTTGACCTTTCATTGCTTCGCCAAGTCCGCGACTGCAATCGGCCAACGCTTTGGGATCAGAAAATTGGGTCACCGCAGTAACTATCGCCCGACCCCTTTTTTCCGGATTGGATGCTTTGAAAATACCGCTTCCAACAAAAACAGATTCGGCACCAAGTTTCATCACCAGAGCTGCATCGGCCGGAGTGGCAACACCACCGGCAGCAAAATTTGGAACCGGCAATTTGCCAAGTTTGGCGACCACTTTGACAATCGACAAAGGAGCCGACATTTCTTTGGCCGCGCCGTTTAATTCTTCATCTGACATGGTTGTTAAAGTTTTTATGGCCCGATTGATCTCGCGAAGATGCCTTACCGCTTCAGAAACATCGCCGGTTCCAGCTTCTCCCTTGGTTCTAATCATAGCGGCTCCCTCGGCTATACGCCTCAGGGCCTCGCCAAGATTACGACACCCGCAAACAAAGGGAACTTTGAATTTCCATTTATCGACATGGTATTTATAGTCGGCCGGGGTCAGCACTTCCGATTCGTCGATAAAATCAACCTCCAACGCCTGAAGGATTTCGGCTTCGACAAAATGACCAATACGGCATTTGGCCATTACCGGAATTGTGACCGCCTTTTTGATTTCTTCAATTATTTCAGGGGCGGACATACGAGCCACGCCACCGTCGGCGCGTATATCGGAGGGAACCCGTTCCAGCGCCATTACCGCTGCTGCACCGGATTGTTCGGCCAGTTTGGCCTGGTCAGCATTGATGACATCCATAATAACGCCACCCTTAAGCATTTCTGCTAATCCAACCTTGATCTTATAAGTCTTATCTGTAAAATCCATTAAATATATCTCCTTCCATCTGTAAACTATCAATTACAATAACTATACTCAAACCTAACAGAATATATATACAAAGATTTAAAATGTCCAGATATGCAACAAAAGATAAGAAAAATAATCTTTAAAAAAATAACCGGATAGTCGCAATATTATGATAACTACCCGGCAATTATTTTTAATAAGGATCAACAGGTTCCGGCGAGAGTTAGATTTTTTATAATAACCTAACTCCTGTTATCCTTCAATATCTGCCTATTTATTTAGACTTATATTTGGCAAAATTGGCCTTTTTTAGCGATTTCAAATAATGGTCCTGCTCTTTGATCCAAAAATCTCTCATCGGACAACCTTTGGAATGGCTGCATTCATGTTTGTCTTCACAACAAAGATTCAAATAAATTTGACCATCCATTGCTTCAATAACATCAAAAAATGTTATCGACTTGGGTTCTCTTGCCAACCTGTAGCCACCGGTAACTCCTTGAAATGACAATAGAAGCTCCGCCCAGGTTAAGTCTTTGAGAATTTTGGCCAAAAATTCTCTGGGAATACTCTGCGCTTTGGCAACTTCCCCAATTGAAGCCAATTTTCCTTTAGGCAGCCCGGCGAAATGCATCACCGCTCGCAAGGCATAATCGGATTTTCTGGATAACCTCATTTTACTTACCTCATGCTCTTTTATTTTTAGTTCTACCATTATGTTACAAACTTAATTTGTTAGAGTAATATGAACTAATCTTACATTTATTTCAAGTCATTTTTTCAAATAAATTAAATCATTTTGTATTAATTTCCGGAAAAGATATATTAAAGAATAATAGGTTATACCATATATATTGTAAAGAACACGAGATTTCCCTCTTTAATATCATTGTTATTTTATCTGAATCCATATTTTTGATAATTACTATTTAATTTGGTTGAGGAAATATAGTAACCCAAGCCAATAATAGACTTTCCAGTAAATAAATAATATGTACAGAAAAATCGCAGTTCTAAAAATATCTGGGATTAAATCAGTTGATATTTTTTGCGAAGAAACCACTCGACTCCAAGGGCCAGAATAAAAACGGCCAACAGCCAGAATTTGTTCCATAAGACGATTTCTGTTTTCCTGGATTCGAGGATTAATTCGGTATTGAGGCTATTATAAAGACTGTCGATATTGTCCAATCTAAAAAACAGACCTCCGGTTTTCTGCGAAATTGATGATAATAAACTAAAGTCCGGTTTGCGTTGATACTCTTCAATCGAAAATGTTTCCACCGCGATCTGGCTCTGGGTCTCTTTTAATGTCCGGCCATCTTTTTCAATTAACCCGTTATAGTCATACTTCCCGGGAGGAAGCAGATCGATTTCGGCGCGATAACTCCCCTCTTTGTTTTCTATAAGCTGAATAACGGTTGTGTCAAGGGATTCATCAACAAGTGTTATATCACCGGTCGCCCCGGAAATTGGTCGAAAACCGAGATCGTAAACCGAAGCATTAAAGCCTATTTTTTCTCCGCGCGAAAATATATTTTTATCAGGGACAATCCGGATCGGATCAGAATCTTCCTGCAGAGATAACCAATTGATTATGCCATCAAAAAACAATTGGTACTCTTCGGCATCCTCCCCAAAACCATAGCCAAAAAATGCCCAATGCCAAAAAGGAGCAGCCGAAATGGCGATAACCTTGCCGGGACCAAAATTACGGTATCCAAGAATTGGGAGGTCATCACCCAGTGTAGAAATATCAGCTGTAACATAAATTTCTGAATTAGGTGCAACCGAATCAAGCGGGACAATCGTCTAAAAATTTGGAAGGTTGCTCCAGGCCTGACGAATGCTGCTGCGGCTATCCGATATTCTAACGGCCGGATGAAACAGATAATTTTCATTTGGTTGACCGTTAAAAGTGAAATAAATCATTTCAGGATTTCGCCTGGTAGATACAAATGGCAGAAAATTATCTATCGACCGTGGAAATGATGACTCTAAATAATTATCACCCAATAAAGCGAGCAAACCGCCGCCATGATCATTTAAGAACGATTCAATCAGCCCAACTTTTGATTTCAAATTATTGTTATTGACATCATAGAGAATGATTAAATCGAAGCGATTTAGTTCCTGTTGTTGTGATGGAAACCGGCCGATCAGGGATTCTCCGTT
>JAUVBC010000249.1 GCA_030591405.1 Candidatus Zixiibacteriota bacterium | reverse complement strand
TTATCAAATGATATTGCACTTAAATCACTTGCGGCGACGCTATAAACAAATGATACGCAAACCGGCAGTCCTGTTCTATCCTGTTTTATCGGATGTATCGTAATACTTGGAGAATATTTGGCATTCGAAAAAGTAGTTATAGAAAATCCCAAATCGATAACACCTTTCAATGAGATTCCAACATTGCCACCGGCATAGCCATCCGTTCTACTACTGATTTGTCCAAAAAATTTAAAATCAGTACCCGATTCACCATATTTAAGAATATCCCCCTGCGCAAAAGCGGACGATGCCAAAAACACGACAAATATTACTAACAACAAATTTCTGTATAAAGTCATGATGTCTCACCCATAATTAAAATAGACTAATACTAATTTTCAACCTACCAATCATCATCGGCATCATTGCTGGAATGAGAGCCTCCAAAAGGGACAATAAACCCGGCATTTATCGAATAGGTCGTTGTACCTTTGGAAAATTGTAATGCCGGTCCGATTCGTAAAATAGGATTACGGTTTCGATCAGTACCAATAATCAAAAAAAGACCCAAATTAAATTCGGGATTCAGCACGATTTTACTATAGTCTGTCCGGCCATCGCCAGTAACAAGATCATATGATTCAATATGCGGATAAATCATAATCTCGCACCTTGGCTGAAGAGTTATTTTGGGTGATAATTTTTCATTTC
Source organism: Candidatus Zixiibacteriota bacterium (assembly GCA_030591405.1). Lineage (GTDB taxonomy): Bacteria > Zixibacteria > MSB-5A5 > GN15 > PGXB01 > JAAERC01. The sequence goes on along the minus strand of JAUVBC010000249.1, from coordinate 3,286 downwards.
TTGTGAGACCTAAGCCGATGGCAAATCGCCCTTCTTTATAACTTTTATTACCATATTCGAAATCACTGCTTTCCGTCGTGTTTGTACTGTTGTATCCAACAATTAGCGATGATGTCAATGGGATTTTATATTTATTCTGTTTCACAAAATGAAACATGACGAATGTTACGTATGATTTTGCCTTAAAATCAATAAAATCATACTCGGAATCAATATTAAACGATGTCGCTGCAAAACCGATATCAACAACACCGTTTAGAGATATTCCGATTTGAATGCCATATCCTGATGAAAAATCATTATTGATATAGCCGCCTATAACCTCAACCCCATTCATTCCCTTATTCAAATAATCACCCTGAGCGAAAGCAACCGAAGAAATAATAGATGTACAAATAATAAATAGTATTTGAAATTTTAATCTCATATCCCACCTTAATTATTTTTATTTTTAGAATCCTTACCAAACATCAAACCAAGTCTTGCACCAAAAGTCCCGACATTAACACCTCTATGGATTTCTGCCACAGATACTCCCAGATCAAGTCTCACGAACTGACCCGGCTTATACTCACCAAACAGAGTTAGCGAAAATTGATATCCCAAACCGACTCTTTCCGAGCCGGAGCCGCCGGCAATACCAACTCCGGCCATCGGCTGTATCATCACTTCTTTTGAAACATAAATATCGCCATACAATCCACCGGTAAAAGCATAACTTCCCGATCCGCGAACTGCCGATCCGCCCGCCATAAAACAAACCCCCGGTCGGCTATATTCGGTTCCGCCTTTAACAATAATAAACGCGGCACCAGCCGAAACTCCCAGAATACCGCCATTAAACAATAAGGCGGATAAACTACCCTCATCTCCCCTTGAACTTCTTGCCATTATACTTAATCCAGCTCCAGTAATTTCGTCAAATGTTACACAAGTTAAGCCAAAACCGGTCTCTCCGACCTTGCCCGTTATCTTAATTTCCCGTCGCTCTCTAAAACTTTCACGTTCTCCGCCAAAACTGCTGATGATATATTTTGCCTGTAACTTTAAATCACTTTTGTTTCCTAATTCACCAACCCAGTCTTCATTGTAATACGAATATACCAGAGTAATATTAAACGCATTCCCTGACCGCAATTTCCAATAACCTGATAAATCAAAATCATATACTAAACCATTACGATTGTCAGGCTCATCGTCCATTGAGTTTTCGCTTAAAAATGACAATCCAGCCGATGGCTGAATAGTAAGAGAATTACCAATATGAATATTCCTGAACAGCGTCGGTCCATACTTATAATAATTTCTAAAAAAGAAATTACCAATATTATAAGAGGAAGTCCCGGCATTAAAAGACAGGCCAATCGGGATAGAATGATATCCCTGCCTGAAAATATGCAGGGTCATACTTTTTGAATAAAGAGTTTTTCGAATAGGCATTTTCTGAATCGACAAATCAAAATCGACTATTCCTTTAAATGCAAAACCGACATTACCTCCCTGAATATTTTTCCCGTCATTGGTAAGATTGAAAAAACCAAATTCCAGAGCATTCTCCCCTTTTTGCAAATAATCCCCCTGAGCCAGAACTGGGATTGAAAAAAGAAAAATAATTATTACTATAAGAGTCATTCGAAAAATCAACATCTGATCCCTTCGGGAAGAGTTTGAGTTCCAATTGACAAATAAAGTAATCAATCAATGAATTGTCAATAGGACTATGCTGTATTTACCGATCAAATTTCCCCAGCCTATTAATAAAAAGGCGGCAGATAAAATATCTACCGCCCTAAATGATTGCATGTCGAACAAATCGTCTATTTTAATAAAAGCATTTTCCGGGAAACCGCAAAATCATCGGTCAACAAGCGATAAAAATAGAAACCGGAAGCAACTTTGGAATTATCCATTCCCATACCGTCCCAGACAACCGCATGTTCGCCGCTGACCAAAAACTCGTTAACCAGAGTTCTTACTCTCTTGCCGGTAATATTATAAATATCCAGCCTTGCTTGACTCGCTCGTGGCAAAGTAAAACTAATTTCCGTTGATGGGTTAAAAGGATTCGGGTAATTTTGCGAAAGCATTGGGCTATCGGGAAGCTGTTTATTTGGTTCATCATTTTCTAAATCGGTCGGCGATTTGCACACAACGGCAAAGGTCCTTGAATATTCGGACCACTCAGAACCGACAGAACCATCAAGTGTTCTGAATCTCCAGTAATACACTAAATCTCCAGATAATGATACAACAGGAGTATATTGAGGTGAATCCAGATTTGCTCTCTTGACCTCCGGCGAATTGAAATCATAATATGGGCTTATCTCTAAATAATAACTGGATTGTCCCGGAATATGTTCCACCAGACTGCTCCAGTCAAACAGAGGTCTGGCTGTTTCAACAGATGAACCGTTAGCCGGCTGTATCGATGAAAATTCCTCGACTGTATAGTAAAAGATTATCGGCTCGGTCTCTCCTTTTGAATTCTGCTGTATTTTATAATCTTTAAATAGTACCATCTCATCCGGCCCAATATTAATCGTAGCCGAAAATTTTGATCCCGACGAAACATTCGGTTTTGGCTTTATGATAATCTTATATTCGCCATACTGAAGATTATAATCGATAGCCCGCTCATCAATGGTATTGTCAAAATCAACGTCCTGTCTCCAATAGCTCGCCCCGGCAACCGTTTTATAATTCTGCGACAACTCAAACCCGGGTGGATTGATAATATCCAAACTAACATTTGAATAACCGGTCGTGATCATCGGCTCAGAGAGTACTGGTGCCTCCTGCCCCTGATTTATCACCAATGTTATACTGTCCGCCCAAAATGCACCAGACACAAAATCCGGATTACCATCCCGATTAAAATCTCCAGTCGCCATGGCGTGAGTTATTGAATCTGTCTGCAGATCAATTTGATATGCATCTGAGAAAACGCCTTCTTCGCTTCCAAGAAACATTTCCATTATGGCATCCGATGCATTGGAAGCAATCAAATCAAGATAATTGTCACGATCTACATCAGCAATCGCCATGCAATAAGCGGTTTTGGGTACCGTTTTATAAGAATAACCGGCTACACCTCCAGCTCCATCACCATACCCAATGGTGATTTTACTATACTGAGGTGGTGAACCTATTGGAGTGATAAATGCAAAATCAGCATTACCATCTCGATTAAAATCTGCAAAAGGATTATCAATCGAGACACCCAGAGTAAGATCACCCAAATCAAATTCGGCCGATTTGACAAAATTGCCATTCTTATCATTTAAAT
>JAUVBC010000281.1 GCA_030591405.1 Candidatus Zixiibacteriota bacterium | reverse complement strand
TGACATGAATCTTAAGCTGTTTTATGCCTCCTGTTTATTTTTGATGTTGTGGAAAGGAGACAGCAAACTGAGACTGGCAGTGATATTTTCATTGATAACCGTTGCAATCTGCGATCAGGCGGTCAGTACTTTTCTAAAGCCGATGTTGGGTCGACCAAGACCATGTCATGAACTGGAGGTAAATCTTCTGGTCGGATGCGGCGGCGGGCTCTCGATGCCATCATCACATGCCGCCAATCTTTTTGGGCAGGCGTTTTTCTTTCGGAAAGTCGCCCCTTTTACTGCCAAGTATTTGATTCCTTTGGCGATTGTGGTCGCTCTGTCACGGGTATTTGTCGGGGTGCATTATCCTGCTGATATTCTGGTTGGATCGGCTATTGGGACACTGGTCGGGATTGGGGTCAGTTTCGGATTTTTGTTTTATCTACCATTGATGCAGAAATTTATCAAATCAAAGCAGCGCAAAAAGAATGATGGTTAATATTGAAATAATTCAGGGTGATATCACCGAAGCCGATGTCGAAGCGATTGTAAATGCCGCCAATAATCATCTATGGATGGGTTCCGGTGTCGCCGGGGCGATAAAAACCAAAGGTGGAGTTGAAATCGAAGAAGATGCCATTGCCAAAGGACCGATAGAAGTTGGCGGTGCAATTGATTCAATAGCCGGAAAGCTGCCTTATAAGTGCATCATTCATGCCGCCGGGATGGGTCAGGATTTGAAAACCGATCAAAATTTGGTTTACAAGACAACTGTTAATTCATTACTTTTAGCTGATAAGATCAAATTGAAATCAATCGCCTTCCCGGCTATCGGAACCGGTGTCGGTAGATTAGCGATTGATAAATGTGCCGAGGTAATGTTACAGGCTGCGTATGATTTGAAAGATAAATTTCTATCATTGGAAACGGTTCAGTTTGTACTGTTTGATAAATCTGGGTATGATGCTTTTATTAGTGCGTATAAGGCTCAGAAGTGGAAAAATAGGAGATAAAAAATGTCCAAACCAAAAAATGAAATATCATCCTTAGGTACCGTAGGTGCATTTCTTTCAGCCGGAACGTGATCAGAGACTTTGTTGAGAGTTCTCAACCGCGCCTTTGATTATCCGTTAAAACCCGAGGAGAACGCCGCCGCTCTACTCGCCGGCGGAATCATGCAGCATGGCTACCAATGCGGCATGATTTGGGGGGCGGCGTTTGCCGCCGGGGCACAGGTATATCGACTTCTTGGTTCGGGTCCACAGGCTGAAGTTGCGGTCATTCTTGCATCACAAAGGATAGTGGAATCGTTTCGTGCTCAAAACAAATATATCAATTGCCTCGAAATAACTGAGATAGACAAGTCATCGACAACGATGCAGATGATTACTTTTTTCCTTATAAAAGGCGGAACCATCGGCTGCATCCGTATGGCGACAAGATATGCCAAAGTCGCATTCAGTGAGATAAATTCCGCTCTTATCGAAAAACCTGTCGAAGTCCCCTTCCCTCCTGTAAGTTGCGCCTCAATGCTGGCACAAAAAGTCGGTCTCTCCGACATGCAGACCGTCATGGCAGCCGGACTTGCAGGCGGTATCGGACTATGCGGAGGTGCCTGTGGGGCTTTGGGAACTGCGTTATGGAATATCGGACTGAAAAATCTTATGGAAGAAGGCGGCAAGATCAGTTTTAAAGACCCCAAAGCTTTGGAAACGATTGATAGCTTTATGAAACATACCGACTATAAATTCGAGTGTTCCGAAATAGTCGGACGGAAGTTTGAAAATATCAACAATCATGCAGAATATATAAAACACGGCGGCTGCGAAAAACTGATCGATCTCCTCGCCCAATCTTGATTATTGCCGGGTGGGCGTTAGATTCAGTGTGAGATATCAATCCAAAATTGGCCTTTCTGGATTTTCGCTTGGAGAATATAAGTTCTTAAAAACCAATGTATCATTATGAAAACCATAAATATCAAATTCTCCCTTTCCAAATCTATCCAATATTTTCTCATAGCGTATATAATACCAGTAATCCTTTTTGGGCTGTTCTAACATTTCTGTTTGTCGGATTAATCCAATAATCGTTTCAGTATTTTGCTTTGTGAAAACAAAAACAAACTTATTTAGTAGCCTAAAGTCAACATATAAATCAAATACTTCAATTATGCACGATTTCCAAGGTTCTATAGATTTCGGCTGAGTAGGATTGTTTGAGAAAATCACATAATTTTCTTTCGCAAATTTCGGTAAATCAGGAGAAATTTGATTCATAACAATCGTATCCAAATCTGAAGCCAATTCAGTTATTTGTATCTTATTGTCCAAGGATATAAAATTGTCAGGGATATCATATTTTGATTGGTTTTTTATCATATAACAACCGCAATTTATACACAGAATGACACCAATTAAAATCATTAACACTTTTTTGATCGATAAATTAATCATATATTACCTACTCTATATATATTTATACACACAACAATCTAATAATTGATAAATTATTTGTAAATAAAAATAGCTGATCTGTTCTTACAAAATCCCCACCAAATCACTGTTGAATCATATTTATACTCATTTTTATATGTATGATTATGGAAAACAGAAATTATAATTTGTGGAAAGATTAATAGATTTAAAAACTTTTTTCTGACGAAACGCCTGTCCTTCAAAGGAGGAAAGCCATTTTGGTAACAACATTGTCGACAAAATAAAAATATGACGAAACACCTGTCCTTCGAAGGAGGAAACCCATTTTGTTATTCCCCGAGCGCTTCTGTTACCGTCTGAACAACAACCGATTAACAATTTTACTACAAAGCTGATTGCGCTAAAAGTGAAAAATGACAAAACGAACCCATTTCATTGTAAAAGCATGAAAAAGAATAACTTACAAGGAATTTTTATGTTTTGTGCTGTCGGGTCGCCGCACCCGACAGTAGTATTAGTATTAGTAAGTCAATGCCCGCCGGGGCTTGACAAAATTGTATTGGTTATTGTCTGTTACCGTCTGAACAACAACCGATTAACAATTTTACTACAAAGCTGATTGCGCTAAAAGTGAAAAATGACAAAACGAATACCCGCCAGTGGTGGCCCATTTTTGCTGTAATTGTTTGGAGGTGATATAGTTATAAGGAATTATTGAAATTATCAGATCGGCATTTCGACGAGGCGATATTTTTTGTGGAGTTTGGCGCCCATATTTTCAGCGGCACGACACATCAGTTCGTTGGTTTCCAGAATCCATGACAGTTCCGCCCATTTGTATTCGAATTCAAGACCTTTCAAATAGGTCTCGACAAAAAACATATTATCGATACCGCGTTTTTGGAATTTTTTGATAACACCCATGGTCAGCATCCTGACCCCATCAACTTTGTCGTTGACTTTGGTGTGCCACAAAAGTTTGAAAAGCCCGGTTGGGAAAAGACGGCCATTAAGCTTTATAAGAGCCTGATTTATATCAGGAACAGCAAGACAAAATGCAGCCGGTTCATCATCAACAAATGCAATAAAAGCCATCCGCGGGTCGACGATCTGTTTGAGATGTTTGGCCATATAAAAGAATTCATCTTTTGG
>JAUVBC010000269.1 GCA_030591405.1 Candidatus Zixiibacteriota bacterium | reverse complement strand
ATATTTATCCCGTAATAACCATTAAACATTATAATCTTATGGAAAAAGAAAGAAAAATAAATGAGCGAAGAAAAAAAATCAGGAGCGTTGGAACCGGCAAAAGTTCATAAACTTGCAGAATTAGTAAATTATTCAGAAGGCTCCGTAGTCAGTCGGACTATCGCCAAAACCAAAACCTCCACCGTAACACTGTTTGCATTTGATAAGGATCAGGCATTAAGTGAACATTCGGCACCGTTTGACGCAATGGTCCAGGTTCTTGATGGTGAAGCTGAACTGGTTATCGGAGGAGAATCGATTATTACCAAAGCTGGCGAAACAGTTGTGATGCCGGCCAATATCCCGCATGGGGTCAACGCCGTCGCGCAGTTTAAAATGCTCTTAACAATGCTCCGCGAATAATAGGTATAGATTCGATATTATCAAATAATCAACAAAATAGCGAAAATTGGCGAAAATTGAGAAAATAGCCAAAGAAACTTTACATTTACTATTTGACTAACTACATCTTAGGTTGTAAATTCTCCACTAATTATGAATTTACCAAATACATTATCGCTATCGCGAATAGTGATGGCGCCAATTTTTGTTATTCTATTCCAATTCGAGAATCCATATAGCCGGATAGCCGCTTTTGTAATATTTGGCCTTGCATCGCTAAGCGATACCGCCGATGGCCACTTGGCCCGTAAATATAGTATGGTCACCGGGCTGGGGAAATTTCTCGACCCTCTCGCCGACAAAATTCTGATAACCACCGCCTTTATAACATTAGTTGCGCTTGATTGTGCTCCGGCCTGGATGGTTGCTTTGATCGTTGCCCGCGAATTTTATGTAACCGGATTAAGATCGCTTCTCGCCAATAAAGGAACGGTTCTGGCCGCCTCCCGAATCGCCAAGACAAAAACCGGGGTGCAGATGGTCAGTATTACCTTTATTCTGCTGATGATTACGCTCGATTCATTTTCCACCCTTTATCAATTTCCCGAACCGGGGTTTTTACAGTTTGATCATTACCTTGTTTATAATATTTTGATTGGACTTTCAACACTTATCACCGTTTACTCCGGTATCGATTACACGGTAAAATATTATCCAATCTTAAAAGAAATTTTTGAGTAATAATGGAAAATCTTATAAAGTTTTTAGCCTCTGGATTCTGTTCCAGTTTCCGCAAAGATATTATTCCTATCCCCGGCACAAGAGGCACCGTTCCGATCTGGTTGATTGCTTTTTTTCTGGTGAAGGGGAATCAGCCGATTACAATTGGGCTGGCAATCGGTATTACGATTCTTTCTGTATATCTGTCCGGCAAAGCGGAAAATTACTGGGGACACGATGCCAAAGAAATTGTTATCGACGAATGGGCCGGGATGATGATTACATTGATTCTGGTACCGTATTCGTTTATTAATTATGCGGCAGCATTTGTGTTTTTTAGAATTACCGATATTATAAAAATTCCGCCGGCTCGAAATGCCGAAAAACTTCCGGGGGGTTGGGGTGTTACTTTAGATGATGTTGTCGCCGGAATTCAGGCGAACATCTTGACACATCTGTTTGTATATATTATTAATAACTATGATGTAGGGTTTTAATTTTTCAGGAATATATATGGATGTTGAACTAATAAGTATCGGCGATGTAATCATATCGGGCCACACTGTTGATACCAATTCCGCCTTTACTGCCCCCAAACTGGCCGAGATCGGCCTGTCGGTCACTTATAAAACAGCAGTTGGCGATGATCTCAAGCGGATGGAAGAGGTTATCAAACGTGCGCTGGTGCGAACCGATATCGTTATTGCCACCGGTGGACTCGGCCCGACTGATGATGATATCACCAAACGAGTCATCTGCAAAGTTTTCAAACGCAAACTTATTTTCCATGAAGAAGTTCTGGATGATCTAAAAAAGCGGTTTGAGGCGCGCGGTTTTAAGATGCCGTCGATTAATCAAAATCAGGCGCTTCTTCCTCAAGGCGCCACATTTTTACCGAATAAAACCGGGTCGGCAGTTGGTATTTTAATTTCTGAGGACAACAAAATATTTGTCTCGATGCCGGGTGTTCCGCGTGAGATGAAAATGATGCTGACCGAGGAGCTTATACCCTACTTAAAATCGAGAGTAAAACAATCTGCGATAAAAGTCATTAAATTGCGTACCACCGGGATTTTCGAATCTGCTCTGGCCGAAAAAATCACACCCCATATTAAGATACCGGACAACATCAAATTTGCATACTTACCGGCATATCATGGCGTTGATCTGCGAATTATTTCAACCGGAAATACCGAAAACGAGGCGACCGAAACGGCTGAAAAGCTGGCTGGGCAAATACGAGAATTAGTCGGTAAATATATTTATGCCGAAGGTGACGATACGCTTGAAGCGGTGGTTGGAAAACTGTTGACCGCACGGAATGAAAAACTGGCTGTTGCCGAATCATGCACCGCCGGACTTCTCGCCGGGCAGATCGTTTCGAACCCAAATGCATCAAAATATTTCGACCGCGGAGTTGTCACCTATTCCAACGAATCTAAAATCGAACTTCTTGATGTTCCCAAAGAAATAATCGAAAAATATGGTGCGGTTTCAACCGAAACGGCCGAAATTATGGCGACCAATATTAGAGAAAAAGCCAAAGTTGATTATGGTGTCTCGATTACAGGTATCGCCGGACCGGATGGCGGTACTGAAGAAAAACCGGTCGGAACAGTTTTTATTGCGATATCATCGGCCAACGGTGTCAAATCAAAAAAATACCTGCTGACCAATGACCGTGAGATCAATCGTTTGCGGTCGGTCTATGCCGCACTGGGGATGCTTCGCAAGATTATTCTGGGACTTGATTGATGCGGCTATTTATAGCTCTGCCTCTTCACAATGAAGTCGAACAGTTTCTTGGCAAAATTATTGACGATCTCAAACAAAAACGAAGCAAAGTTAAATGGGTCGATTCAAAAAATATTCATCTGACCATGAAATTTCTCGGCGAGACCGATGAAAGCAAAGTCGAAGCTATAATTGAATCGCTAAAATCGGTCGCATCAAAACATAAATCTATTGAGTGTACTATAAATAAGATCAATGGGTTCCCGAATCTTCGTAATCCGCGAGTTATATGGGCCGGGATTGAAAACAAAAAAGATAATATTAATAAGCTCGAAGCAATCGCCTTGGATATTGACAACGAAATGTCCCAGCTTGAATTTGAAAAAGAGAATAAAAAATTCAAATCGCATCTGACCCTGGGACGAGTCAAAGATGATAGAAATATTGATGAACTAACCAAGTATCTTGAAAGCTATAAAATCCAGCCAATGGCTGTATTGTTTGATAAAATCGTACTGTTCAAATCAACTCTCACTCCCGACGGCCCGATCTACGAACGGTTGTATGAAGCCGATTTGGGCGGTTTTGTATTTGAGTAGGGCAAAAGTGGATTACTCTTTATCTAAAAATCAATACATCATCTGGTTTATAGTCATTCTTGCATTTATTTACGGAATATATCAGACGATTTCTCTGGCCTGGGTTAGCGATGATGCTTTTATATCATTCAGGTATGCTCAAAATCTGATAAATGGTGATGGACTTGTTTTCAACGCTGGAGAACAGGTTGAAGGATATACCAATTTTCTATGGACAATGATAATTGCCGGCGGGTTGTATCTCGGGCTTGAACCTATCCAGTTGACTCATATCCTGAATATTACTTCTTAT
>JAUVBC010000142.1 GCA_030591405.1 Candidatus Zixiibacteriota bacterium | reverse complement strand
GCTATTGCCGCTCATGTAACATTTAATTTGGTCGCTTTTGGAATTCCAACAATTATGATGTCAGCTATGGAGTAGGTGGCTCAATCAAAGTCATATTTTTTGATTGCAGTTCAATATCAATAGCTGATTTTCTCAGATTATAACGGATTGTCGATGATTTTTCATCCCAGTAATTTTCGTCAGGGGAAAAAGCAGCAACATATTTGGCCTCCAGACTATTGGTTAAATAATTATATAAGCCGACTTCATTGACATCAAATTTTATTCCATATTTATATCCTGAATATTCGTAGTTTGGAAACTGTTCTGAAAACAAATTGCTTCGGTATGTTGCTGAGAACGGTTGACGTTGAATATTGATCAATATAAGACCGACCGGCGCGACGATGTCCGATTGAACAATAAATTCATACGTATCATCCGTTTCATTAACAATGATTGACGTACATTCGCCACTTAGCTTTGAGATAAGCTCACCGCTTCCACTTGTACCGGGTTTAAGATTATTAAATTCAAATTGCTTAAGATAATTAAAATATTCGCTATTTATAGTACGCCAATCGGCATCACATGTTTGTTCAATAATATTAATTATTTCGATGTTGATCAGACTTGCAATTTTATCTGATGAACCAGATAAAAGCATATAAATTTTCTTATAACAATCTATGCCGTAATTTGTAATAAGCATATTAGAGAAAACACCTGAAACCGGGTATGATATATCAGGCATAATTTTATTGAATCCCGCCGATGATAATAAATCATCAAGTTTGCAAATATTTTCAGAAATAATAATCGGACTAAGTTGCATAACTACCTCGGGACTTTTTCCCCAACGGCCGCCAAGGGCCACCGCCAAACCTTCCTGTAATACAGGTAAAGTACAAAGCGGCAATTCTTCCAAAGAATAGTTTATTAACAGATGAACTAATTCGTGAGGATGCGGCAGGTGAAGCGAAATAATCGCATCAAATTGAAGATTTGAGATACCATTGGCATCATAATCAGTTAGTAAAATCATTTCTTCTTTGTTACATATGAAGTAATCAATTTTATTTTCCTCTAATTTTTTCATTTTGTCTGGAGGAATTTTTAATAAGTCACCAATTTTTTTAATATATTGATCAACTTTATTAAGCGCATAAGTATTTATTAAAGTAGAATCGGAAAATAAAATGTTAGCGTAATCGGTTTGAATAGAATTCCAATTTTTTGTAAACAGATAAACAGGGGATGATATAAGCCATTCATTTTTGACGGAGATTAGATAATAATTAAAATCAATAGATTCATTGGCGGTAGTCAATTGTAAAACAACTGCAGAATATTCAATAAACTCTTCTGTTTTTTTAATAACAATTTTCATTTCCCCGGCGCGTATAAAATCGAGGTAGATTATCAGCGGTGAATCAGTATCATATTTAAAATTTTCGTCGCTGTATTTTATTCCAAGACGATTTGATTTTTTTATCTCATGAGGCGACCAATAATTTTCTGCCTGTTTCCAATTACCAGCGACAACAGCATCAATATAATTTTCAACTACATTTTCTGGCTTATTAATTTCGGCCAGAGCCGGAGTCATATATGATGAGATCATTAGAATTAGCGCAGCTGAAATAGAATAGCATCTGAACATATTGAATCATCCAAAAAATAATCAAAGATTTAAGCTTTCGACTCTTTTACAGCTGATATAATTTGTTGTTCCCAAACAGCTTCAAAATCGGATAAAAAAAGGGGAGCGTTTTATCGCTCCCTAAAATTGAACTAAATCATCGATAATCTACCAGGTTGGGCACTCAGGTGCGGGGCCGGACTTATATTTAAAACTGATCAAATAGACAATATCAAGAATATTTAGGAGGCCATCATGATTAACATCCATTCTGTCTTCCGGCGTCGGGCCAAAGTCCCCTTTATATTTGAAATTGATAAGATAAACAATATCAAGAATATTTACATTCAAGTCACCATCGAAATCACCACACATGTAATCACAAATATTCCCGATACCATCTTCGTCAAAATCTTCCTGCCAGGGATTTTCATGAATTGGGCAATTATCGCAGACATCACCAACATTATCTCCATCGCCATCAGCCTGATCAAAGTTTGCATCATCAACACAGTTATCGCAATCATCGCCGACATCGTCACCATCAGCGTCGGCCTGCGTAGGATTAAACAATCCGAGACAATTATCACAGGCATCTCCAAAACCGTCTCCATCTTCATCTTCCTGAAGATCATTAAAGTCATTAGGGCAGTTATCACAAAAATCATAGTAACCATCAGCATCGGTATCAGCATAATTCAGCGCATTATTGGCATTAATCAAACCATGGCCAAAGTAAATGTCATAGCCGGCGTCACCATAATCAACGGCGGTGCACTCCAATATTTCGCCCACTTCCGAAGAAGTCAGGGTTGGGTTGGCTGACAAAAGAAGAGCGGCCACTCCGGCCGCATAAGGCGATGAAAACGAGGTTCCCTGAACATAGGTATAATCGCCGGATGAATATCCATCGGATCCGGTTCTATCGGTTGTATATACGGTGACACCCGGTGCGGTCATGCTCAAACCTGCGCCCCAGCTGGAAAAACCAGCCAAAGTGCCATAATAATTAATTGCGGAAATTGAATGGACATTTTCATGAGACGATGGATATCCAAGAACAGCAACCGCATCATTACCGGCCGAAGCAAAATGAACCATTCCGTTATTATAGGCTATCAGATAAGCAGTTTCTATGGTTCCCGATGGAGAGCCATACGAGTTACTGTTATTGCTTACACGAGCACCCTCAGTTCTGGCCCAAGAAAGAGCATCGGCAGTCCAACTCATATCACCGGACCAGGTTCCATCGCAGGGGACAGCCGCCACGCCTACTCGGGCCGAAAGAACTTTGCATTCAGGAGCAATGCCAATCGTACCCAGATTATTATCAATTATGGCCGTAATGCATCCTGCCACAGCGGTTCCGTGATTATCACATGAATTTCCCGGATCGCCACCAGTACCATTCCCGGTAAAATCTTCCCCCGGCAGTTGATTGATATCGGGATGATCTTGCTGAATTCCTGTTTCCAGGACAAGTATCTTTATATCAGCACTACCGGTAGTTATGTCCCAGGCTTCGGAGCCGTCCATATCGGTATCAACAACTCCGCCATATTGTCCGGTATTATGAATTCCCCAAAGGTTCGGAAATCCCGGATCATTGGGCGTATAATCAGTCCGACCGGTAAACTGCATATCCGGCTCCGCCCAAAGAATACGTGGATCCTCGGCCAGTCTGTTGGCAATCGCCAGAACATCAAAGCCGTTCCGTGAATCACTTCTTAATTGATAGGCCATCGGTAAACCGCTAAAATTATTTTTTATAATACTTAACTCGGGAGCCAATTTTTGCAAAATTGATTCGGACTCAGGAAGATACTCATCTTTGAAACCAACAATTATATTGGGCGTTACAGCCAGCCAGCCAAAAAATACACCATGAAATATCGGAGAGGCGAATTCAATCTCATCTGATTGAAGAAGAGCCTCAATCTTTTCATAGGCCATGTTCTTATCAGTCAAACCGGAGACCAAACCTACTCTATGGCAGTTTCTAATTCCGATTGATTCGGTCCAGTCAACGGCAAGATCGGCTGTTTCAAAAACAGTGGAACGTTCGAATAACAGCTCAGTGGAGTTATAAGAAATCATTATCTGTTTGGTATCCAGCTCAAGATCTATCTTTTCATCAAAATAATAATATGCGCTGGGTGGACCAACTTCTGCATAGATCATAGTTTGCCCTGAAAAAAGAGCAAATAGTATTAATAGTAATATTTGATTGACAATTTTTGTTGAAGTTAATCGATTCATTTTTTGTTCCTTTATATTATATACTCTTAATAATCGGTTATTTAAATATTACGTTTATATAATTATATTTATTTGCTCATTTAAACTCATATTTTTATTTTCCATCCTCATGGACAAACCGGTTCCGGGCCACCTTTGTATTTGTAGTTAATTAAATAAACAACATCGAGAATATTAATCCCCAGATCGCTATTGACATCAGATGATTCCAGTGACGCTGGTGCCGGACCAGCTTTATATTTATAGTTTATTAAATAAACAACATCGAGAATATTAACAGCATTATCTAAAGGATAATTAGCATTTCCACATAAATCAAAATCGCAATGTGACCCATGTCCCTTATGATCGGGATCTTCCTGAAGTGGATTTGGCGTAATTGGGCAGTTATCACAAGCGTCCATAATTCCATCACCATCGGTATCGGTGTCATCGGGGCATGGCGCAACAGTTCTGTACAATGATCGGCCATGTGTTCCGGCAATCAATATTCTCGAAGGATTTGAATTAAAATCTATATCATGAACCGGTGCCATCGGCAAGCCGCTGCCAAATGGCAACCAGGTCGTACCCATATCTTCGGTTACATAAACGCCAAAATCGGTTCCGATCCAGACAGTATTATTATCATGCGGATCAGGAATAACATCATGCACCGGTGAATCGGGTAAATCGCCTGAAATACTGACCCAATCGGCGCCATAGTTGGTCGAGCGGTATACATGTGCCATAGGCTCCGACCAATCATAACCGGAGATTGTAACATAGACAACAGCATCATCGCGAGGATCAACGGTGACACGAGTTATCCAACGATCTGGAATAGCGGTATTGATCTGAGTCCAATCGGTGCCGCCATTTTGGGTCACCCAAATATTGCCATCATCGGTCCCGATATAAATTACATCATTGTTCTGACGACCTACATCAATAGTTGTAATCGTTCCAAAAGATGGATAGGTCGGATAAGGGCCACTGCTCAAATCTCCACTGACGGGTGTCCAGTTATCGGCACCATCTTCTGTTTTATATAAATACTGCGAACCATAATACAAGACGTTATGATCGCCGGGGGACATCGCAATCGGCGTATTCCAATTATGACGATCATTGTTATAGTCAATGCCATTCATCGCATAACTCCATCCGGCTGTACCATTAGTAGATTTTAGTAGATAACCATTTTGGTATTCGGCATAGACAACATCTTCATCAGTATAATCGACTAAACAATAAAATCCGTCTCCGCCCAAAATATCTTCCCATCTGTTTAAATTGGCTGGAGTCAGAGTACGCATACTGCCATTGTCCTGCGTTCCTCCATAATACCGCGTGTACGGATTAGATTCATCGATATGGATTGCATAAAACTGAGTATTTGGCATATTCGCCAGATTGGACCATGAATCACTTTCTTTGGCCCGATAATTTACACCACCATCACAACCTTCATAGGCAAAATACTCACCCGGAAAAGAAGCATTAGGCAAAAGAGTCAGGGCATGATGATCAACATGAATACCATCGCCATCCCAAAACCAGGAGCTGCCACCATCATCGCTAATATATAATTGTACTCCCAGAACATAAACTAAATTGGGATTACCCGGTGCAACCCGTATTTGACCAAAATACCATCCGAAACCACCAAACATACCATCAAGTGCAGCATCGTTAGTTTGGGTCCAGGTCAGACCAAGATCGGTGCTTTTATAGACGCCAAATAAATCATAACCATTCAAATCAATTATCGATGAGTAAACGGTGTTCGAAGAGGGATCAACGGTCACGCCGATACGACTGATATTTGATGCCTGGGCCGGATAACTGCCAGTTCCGGAAACCAACGACCAGTTATCGCCGAAATCTGTTGAACGATAAAGACCGCTGGTGATGCCTCCGAGTCGGACATGATCACCTTTGTATCTTACCTTCTCCCACATACAGGCAAAAACTGTCCCGGTCGATGGATGCAAGGCAACATCGATGCAACTGGTAGAATCTGAGATATATAGTTTCTGCACCCAGGTAGCACCGCCATCGTCAGAGCGATACAACCCTCGTTCAGAATTGAGAGCACCAAAATGTTTGCCTCCAACCGCCGCGTAAATTGTATCGGGGCGCAGAGGATCAACAACTAAACGGCCAATATGGTAGCTGTCGAGCAAACCGACATGAGTCCAGTTACCACCACCATCAATTGATTTATATATTCCGTTTCCTTCATAGGTATCTGCAGCGCTATTGGCTTCACCTGTGCCGACATAGATAATATCTGTATTTTGAGGATTAAGTGCTAT